>NZ_CP011319.1:6300000-6453540 GCF_001865675.1 Janthinobacterium sp. 1_2014MBL_MicDiv | reverse complement strand
GGATAATTTCTGGCAGGCCTGTTCCGCGCAGTTGGAACTGGAGCTGACACCGCAACAATTCAGTGCGTGGATCAAACCGCTTATCCCTCTCGATTACGAAGAGGGCAAGCTGCGCATTGCTGCGCCCAATCGCTTCAAGCTCGATTGGGTCAAGACCCAGTTCGCCAGCCGCATCACGGCCCTGGCCATTCAATACTTTGAAGCGCCGACGGACGTGCAATTCGTGCTCGACCCGCGCCTGGCCCTGCCGAAGAAGCCCGTGACCGCCAGCACCCCGGCCAGCGATCCGAATGGCGGCGCGCCCAGCGCGCGCGCCGCGGAACCGCAGCCCAGCGTGCCGGAACTGAGCATCGGCGCCGCGCCGCGCCGCGAGCAGAGCCGCATCAACACCGACCTGACCTTCGACAGCTTCGTGACCGGTAAGGCCAACCAGCTGGCGCGCGCCGCCGCCATCCAGGTGGCGAACAATCCGGGCGTGTCGTATAACCCGCTGTTCTTCTACGGCGGCGTCGGCCTCGGCAAGACCCACTTGATCCACGCCATCGGCAACCAGGTGATGGCCGACAATCCGGGCGCGAAGATCCGCTACATCCACGCAGAACAGTACGTTCGCGACGTAGTGACCGCTTACCAGCGCAAGGGTTTCGACGACTTCAAGCATTACTATCACTCGCTCGACATGCTGCTGATCGATGATATCCAGTTCTTTGGCGGCAAGAGCCGCACGCAGGAAGAGTTCTTCTATGCGTTCGAGGCATTAATTGCCGCGAAGAAACAGATCATCATCACCTCGGATACGTATCCGAAGGAAATCACGGGCATGGACGACCGCCTGATCTCGCGCTTCGACTCGGGCCTGACGGTGGCCATCGAACCGCCGGAACTGGAAATGCGCGTGGCCATTCTGCTGAAAAAAGCCAAGCAGGAAGGCGTGACCTTCTCCGACGACGTGGCCTTCTTTGTCGCCAAGCACTTGCGCTCGAACGTGCGCGAGCTTGAAGGCGCGCTGCGCAAGATCCTCGCCTATTCGCGCTTCCATGGCAAAGACATCACCATCGATATCGTCAAGGAAGCCCTGAAGGACTTGCTGTCGGTGCAGAACCGCCAGATTTCCGTGGAAAACATCCAGAAAACGGTGGCCGACTTCTTCAATATCAAGGTGGCCGACATGTATTCGAAGCGCCGCCCCGCGAATATCGCCCGGCCGCGCCAGATCGCCATGTACCTGGCCAAGGAATTGACACAGAAGAGTCTGCCGGAAATCGGCGAGCTGTTCGGCGGCCGCGACCACACCACGGTGCTGCATGCCGTGCGCAAGATCGCGCTGGACCGCACCAAGAACCCGGAATGCAACCATGAGCTGCATGTGCTGGAGCAAACGCTGAAGGGCTAAGCACGGCTTGGGCAAGACTGGCTCAAAACGTGCTTTACCCTTATTATCTGGGAGGGCGCCGCAGCCGGTCTGTCGGGGCTCCCCATGGCAATAATTGTTAAATTAATACGTTAAACTTAGTACTGTTCAACCTATACATTGAGGATAAATATGCAATTGGTCAAAACCACCCGAGATACCCTTCTCCGGCCACTGCAGATCGTGAGCGGTATTGTCGAGCGTCGGCACACTATGCCGATTCTGGCCAATATCCTCATCCGCAAAGACGGTGAAAATGTCTCCTTCCTGTCGACCGACACCGAAGTACAGATCACCACGCACGCGGAAATCGGCTCCGGCGCGGACGTCACGGGCACCACCGTGGCCGCGCGCAAGCTGCTCGACATCCTGCGCGCGCTGCCCGAATCGGGCGACGTCACGATGACCCTGCTCAACAAGCGCCTGACCGTGCAAACGGGCAAGTCGCGTTTCGCGCTGCAAACCCTGGCGGCGGAAGAGTTTCCGACCGTGCAACAAGCGGAAAGCTACAACGCGTCCGTCACCCTGCCGCAGAAAACGCTGAAGCACCTGTTCAACATGGTGCATTTCTCGATGGCGCAGCAAGACATCCGCTATTACCTGAACGGCTTGCTGCTGGTGTTGGATGGCAATAATGTCATCGCCGTGGCCACCGACGGCCACCGCCTGGCGTTTTGCCAGGTCGCCACCGAGCAGACGTTTGCGCGCCAGGAAGTCATCATCCCGCGCAAGACCATCATCGAACTGCAGCGCTTGCTGGAAGAGAACGATGAGCCGGTGCAACTGGATATCGCCGCCAACCAGGTGAAACTGACCTTTGCCGACATCGAGCTGATCTCGAAGCTGGTGGAAGGCAAGTTCCCCGACTACACGCGCGTGATTCCTAAAGGCTACAAAAACGACTTCACGATCGGCCGCGATGAACTGCTGCGCTCGCTGCAACGCGCCGCCATCATGACCAGCGACAAGTTCAAGGGCGTGCGCTGCATCATCACCCCGGGCAGCATGAAGATCAGCTCGACCAATGCGGACCAGGAAGAAGCCGTCGAAGAGCTGGAAATCGACTACGGCGGCGATTCCGTCGACATCGGCTTCAACGTGACCTATCTGCTGGACGTGCTGAACAACCTGAAGTGCGAATATGTCAATATCGCGCTGGGCGACTCGAACTCGTCCGCCCTGATCTCCATCCCGGACAATGCCGACTTCAAGTATGTCGTCATGCCGATGCGCATCTAAAGACCACAGCAGTGACGTAGGTCGGATTAGCACAGCGTAATCCGACATGCTGAATCGCCGTCTGTCGGGTTACGCCGTTCCGGCTAACCCGACCGACGGTCATCAGCCAGCAGCCCCGAATCAATCAGCAATCGTTATTTGAGAAAGCAGTCCATGTCCGAGAATCCACAAGACACCCCGATCCAGGCCAAAACGGAAGAATACGGCGCCGCCTCCATCCAGATCCTGGAAGGCCTGGAAGCCGTACGCAAACGCCCGGGCATGTACATTGGCGACACCTCGGACGGCACCGGCTTGCACCATCTGGTATTCGAAGTGCTGGACAACTCGATCGATGAATCGCTGGCCGGCCACTGCACGGAAATCCACGTCACCATCCACAGCGACAATTCGATCTCGATCACCGACAATGGCCGCGGCGTGCCGACCGGCCTGAAAATGGACGACAAGCACGATCCGAAGCGTTCGGCGGCGGAAATCGTCATGACCGAATTGCACGCGGGCGGCAAGTTCGACCAGAACTCGTACAAAGTATCGGGCGGTTTGCACGGCGTCGGTGTGTCCTGCGTCAATGGCCTGTCGAAATTGCTGAAGCTGACCATCCGCCGCGACGGCAAAGTGCATCACATGGAATTCGTGCGCGGCGTGCCGCAAGACCGCCAGATCGTCATGGTCGGCGACATCGCGACGTCGCCGATCAAGGTCATCGGCGAAACGGACAAGCGCGGCACCGACGTGCATTTCTGGGCCGACGAAGAAATCTTCACGCACGTGGAATTCCACTACGAAATCCTGGCCAAGCGCATCCGCGAACTGTCCTTCCTGAACAATGGCGTCAACATCAAGCTGTCGGACCAGCGCACGGGCAAGGAAGAAATCTTCGCCTTCGAAGGCGGCACGCGCGGTTTCGTCGAGTACATCAACAAGGCCAAGTCGGTCTTGCACCCGACCATTTTCCAGGCCACGGGCGAGCGCATGTCGGACCAGGGCACGAATATCTCGGTCGACGTGTCGATGCAGTGGAACGATGCCTACAACGAACAGGTGCTGTGCTTTACGAATAACATCCCGCAACGCGACGGCGGCACCCACCTGACGGGCTTGCGCGCGGCCATGACGCGCGTGATCAACAAATACATCGATGAACACGAGTTCGCCAAGAAGGCGAAAGTGGAAATCAGCGGCGACGACATGCGCGAAGGCCTGACCTGCGTGCTGTCCGTGAAAGTGCCGGAACCGAAATTCTCGTCGCAGACGAAAGACAAGCTGGTGTCCTCGGAAGTGCGCGGCCCGGTCGAAGAGATCGTCGCCAAGACCCTGGCCGATTACCTGCAAGAAAAACCGAACGACGCCAAGATCATTTGCGGCAAGATCGTCGAAGCGGCGCGCGCGCGCGAAGCGGCCCGCAAGGCCCGCGACCTGACCCGCCGCAAGGGCATCATGGACGGCCTGGGCCTGTCGGCCAAACTGGCCGACTGCCAGGAAAAAGACCCCGCCCTGTGCGAACTGTACATCGTCGAGGGTGACTCGGCAGGTGGCTCGGCAAAACAGGGGCGCGACCGCAAGTTCCAGGCCATCCTGCCGCTGCGCGGCAAGGTCCTGAACGTGGAAAAAGCCCGTTTCGAGAAAATGCTGTCGTCGGAGCAGATCACCACCCTGATCGCCACCCTGGGCACCTCGATCGGTCCGGACGAGTTCAACGTCGAGAAACTGCGCTACCACCGCATCATCATCATGACCGATGCGGACGTCGACGGCGCCCACATCCGCACCCTGCTGCTGACCCTGTTCTACCGCCAGATGCCGCAACTGGTCGAACGCGGCCACATCTACATCGCCCAGCCGCCGCTGTACAAGGTGAAGGCCGGCCGCGACGAGCGCTACCTGAAAGATGATGCCGAGGAAGCAAGCTACATGATGACGGTGGCCCTGAACACGGCCGTGCTGGTGCCAAAGGAAGGCGCGGAAGGCATTTCCGGCGAAACCCTGGCCGAACTGGTGCGCAAGTTCAACCTGTCGAACACCATCATGACGCGTTTGACGCGCGTCATCGACCGCGCCGCCCTGACGGCCATCATGACGGGCGTGCAGCTGGACCTGTCGACCCTGGACCTGGCGGAGGCGTCGGCGCTGGCCCTGCAAACGGCCATTAACGACAGCGCCGTGCAAGTGCGCGTGCGCTCCGACGACCTGTCGGAAAAACACATGCTGCGCATCGAGCGCATGCACCACGGCAACGTGAAAGTCAGCGCCATCGACGCCGAGTTCGTGCAAGGCCCCGACTACGCCGTGCTGAGCAATGGCGCCGCCACCTTTGAAGGCTTGATCGGCGAAGGCGCCTTCGTGCGCCGCGGCGAAGGCGAGCGCGTCAAGGAAATCGCCGTCGTCGACTTCCACCAGGCCATGCAATGGCTGCGCGACGAAGCCGAGCGCACGGTCTCGAAACAGCGCTACAAGGGTCTGGGCGAGATGAATCCGGACCAGCTGTGGGAAACCACGATGGACCCGACCGTGCGCCGCCTGCTGAAGGTACAGATCGAAGACGCCATTGCGGCAGATCAAATCTTCACGACCTTGATGGGCGACGACGTGGAACCACGCAGAGCGTTCATTGAGAATAATGCGTTGCGGGCGGGGAATATCGACGTGTAATTTGTCGGGTGACACGTAGGGCGCCAGAGTATGTGCAACTGGCCTATGGTTTTCGCTAAGCTGAATGCAAAAGCCGTGCAGACTTAGTCAGCAACTGATGGCACGGGGACTCAAGATCCTTGTGCCGGTGGTTCGAGTCTCCCCGGGCCACCAGGAATAAAAAGAAAACGCCACCTCCGGGTGGCGTTTTCTGTATCAGGCATTGCCCTTCACTATCTGGAAAAACCATGCGGGTGACTTTTTTCTGTCACCGCTGAATCCATTGTGCGAAAATGCCACTCCCCCCTGGATGGTGCGCATGATGACCAAACTCGCCGCAATCATAACTGGAATGACACTCATGCTGGCAGCTTGCAAGCCAGCGGCCACAGCACCTGCGCATGACATTGCTACCGCCATGAGCCAGACCGCGACCACCCTGCTGCAGTCGACATTGCTGCACGCGACCTCGATTGCTGTCGTTTATCGCGGCAAGGAATTCATTCTGCATCAAGGCGAACTGGAGACCGGCAAAGCCAATCCGCCGAACGATACAACACTGTATGAAATCGGCTCAGTCAGCAAAACTTTTGCCGGCCTGCTACTGGCGAACGCCGTGCTGGATGGGAAGGCGGCGCTCGACGATCCCATACAAAAGTACCTGGCGGCCGCCTATCCGAACCTGCAGTCGCAGGGGCAGCCGGTTCGCCTGCGCCATTTGGTCACGCACACCAGCAATATGCCGGGCATGCTGCCATTGCAGGTGAACACCGTGTTGAAGGATTTCACGGCACACGCCACGCCGGCAAGGCTCAATGCGGCCTACGCCAGCTACGGACAACGGCAATTCTGGCAGGACTTGCACACAGTCAGCATCAAGGGTCCGCTTGGCAAGGACTATGCGTATTCCAGCGCCGGCACCGAACTCATTGCGCACACGCTCGAAACAATCTACGGCATGCCCTACGAAGTCCTGCTCACGCAATTCCTCGCGCGCGAAGCCGGCATGCAAGATACCAGGCTGAGAATCACAGCCCAGGATGCCGGCCGGCTGGCGCCCGGCTACCACAGCGACAATCCCGTCATCACGACACCGATGCCGCAACTGCCCTGGGGCGCAGCCGGCAACCTGAAGTCGACCATGCCGGATATGGCGAAGTACCTGCGCCTGCAATTGGGCGCCCATCCTGCGGTCGTCGAATCGCACAAGCCGCTGGTCCGCTTTCAGGACGACTTCAGCATTGGCTATTTCTGGAACATCGGCAGCAATCGCCAGTTGGGCACGCATTATGTGCACCATGGCGGCGTGCCACGTGCGCAAAGCTACGCCTACGTCGTTCCCAAATATCAGCTTGGGGTCTTCATCATCACCAACCAGAGCGGCGACGCTACTGCCGGCGCCATGGAAAGCGCGCTGGCGCATATTTTCGACGCAGTGGAAGCCATGGACGGCGCAAAGTAGGCCGGCCCTTGTTTTGAAAATCCTTGTGTCGCTGGTTCGATTCCGCCCCGGGCCACCAGGCACATCCCAAGCACAACGCCAAGCCGCCCGGGCCTGGTCCTGACTAGCGCATCTGCCTGAGGCGGGGATATAACGCCACATAGCCTCGCAGCAGTTCCACGGCAGGCAGATGCACCACACTGAGCGGCGGGTTCCATGGCGGCTGCTGTCTGGATGGCTGGCGCCCGGCCTCGCTGCCGGGCAGCCAGAATTCCAGCGATACCGTCGTGGCCCTCGGGTCGGCATTGAGCAGAAAATGGTTTTGCAGCAGCAGCCCATAGGCTTCCATGCTGAGGTAGTCCTTCTCTATCTTGTCGATGTCATCCCCGTCGGCAGTGCGGCGGCGCTGCCGCATATAAGCATAGTATTTGAAGTCGACGACCTTGACGCCATCGACGTCGGCCAGCACCAGGTCCGGACGACGATGGATGCCATTGCGGGAAAACAGCAATGCGCGCTGCTGCAGCCAGGCTTGCCGCTGCTCCGGCACCACCAACAAGACCGGCAAGTGCTCCATGTCACAGGTGAGGATATCGCTGGTCTGCCGGTCCAGCGCATGGACCAGGCAAGCGGATTCCCACACCGCCCAGAAGTCCTTGACGCCCCATACCAGTCCATCTTTGGCCGCACCATCTATGCCCGCATGCAGATAGCCATACAAGGCCTCATGGATCTCCCGGTATGCGCCATAACGGAACGGCGTGTTGCGGTCCACCATTTGCAGGATATGGCGCAGCAACTCGGCAAGTTCTTCGCACCGTGCCGCTTCGCCGGCGTACAGCGAAGCCTCGGGAGTCAGGTAGCGGTGCCGGAAGTCGGCGGCCAGCGCCACGCCTTCGCCGGCAAAGCTGCCCCAGACGGTTTCCAGATCCTCGTGCAGGAACCGTACATAGAAGTCTTCCGCGATGAAGCAGTACAGGCCGACGATATCGCCGGTCTGGTAGCGCAGTTCTCGCCGGCGGCCGACAGCGCGCTCCAGATAGGGTGCGCCATCCTCATCGAACAGGGCCTGGTGCCAGTTGCGCTCGATATGCAGATGAGTGTCACGGTGAGTGCTCGCCCGCGTCTCGCTCAGGCCAAGTAGACGCATCGGATCGGTGTGCTCGAACAGCGTGTCCAGCGCCAGCGCGTCGCGGAAAGTAAAGCTGTCAGCGCCGACATCCGCACCGGCCTGCGGCACGGCCTCCACGCCATCCAGTGCATCCAGCCGCTCCAATGCACGCTGCGTGCCGCGAAAGACCACCAACGCCTTGTACAACAAGGCCAGCGCCGCGGCCGGCGCCATACCGGCCATGCCCTTTGGCACATGCAGGTGCAGCACACCGTCCAGCCGCTGCAATCCGATCATCTTCTCACTCTCAACCACAGCTAATGTGGATGGCAGTAGCATGGTTAGCCCTTCGCGGCAGCGGTGTCCGGCGGCGGATTGCAGAGCCGCGCGATGAAGTCATCTGCATGAGCAACAAACTGGCCGAAGGTCCGCATCGCGTTACGCTCCAGATTGAGCCGCTTGCAGAGCGGCGTCTTGTCGCGGTCGAAGACGTTATCCCATAGGTACAGGAACAGCTTGCCGACCACGTCGCCTTTGGCGATACGCGGCGCCAGCTGCTGTTCGGCGATGCATGACTCCAGTGCTATCACGAAGTCCTCGATCAGGACCGGGCCGTCGGACGACGGTTCGAAGTTTTTGCGCGACTTGGACTTGTAGTAATGCGATACCGGATCGGCCGCGATCTTCTTCAATACGCTGGGGCCCTGGCTAGGCTGGTAGCCCGCCAGGTCATGTACTTTCTGTTGCATCGCGCCGCCCATCTTGGCGGCGAACGCCAGCAGTGCCTGTTCAAATTTTCGGCTATGGTCAGCGCCATAGTTGTAGATGGCCACCTGCGGCGCCATTTCCTTTAACTGCGCCAGATCGGCACTGCAATCGAGCGGCGCTTTCTGGGCCTTGATGAACCAGGGGCCGACCAGCTTGTCGTCAAGCTTCGGCGCGCTGCAATTCTCCACAATGAACCTGTTCAGCGCATCCACAAACTGCTTGAGTGTGTACATGCTATGAGGCCCGAACAGCCGCGCGTCACGCTGCTCGGCCGGCACGTCGTCAAAGCCGCAGGACAGGAATTCAAAATTCCAGCGGCGCTTGAATGCGCTGTCCATGAAATAGATCGACTCGTCACTGGTATTCATCGTGCCGATCAGGTAGAGGTTAGCGGGCAGCTTGAGCTGCCGGGCCGCCATCAACTGCTTGAGCGGCGCGCTCCACTTGCCATTATCGTGCCCCAGTGCGTCGAGCTCCTGGCGCAAGGCGCCAATGGTCAGTTCCGAGACCACGATCTCATAGCACGAGCGGCCATCATCATCGCGGTCGAGTAACTGGAAGGTATCGCCGAAAATCTCGGCGCAATTGCCACGGTTGATTTCGTCGATCAGCAGCACGACATTGCGTTCGCCATCCGCATAGGCCAGCGCCAGCGCGCGCAGGAACGGTCCTGCATGCACCTTGTAATGGATTTTTCCGTCCACGCTCATCGGCAACAGCCGCGCCACGAACTCGCCGTAGGAGAACTCGGGGTGAAATGCGACAGGTACCAGTTGTGCCTCCAGATCCTTCACCTTCACATGCTTGGCCGTGTAACTCTTGCTGGTGCCGGGCGGTCCAAACAAAATCAACTGGTGCGGAGCGACAACGGTCATCGAACTTCCTTTCTCGTGGAGGCGACTGAACTGCGGAGGGGGTGCAAATTATTACACATTAATTTCCGAAAGAAAACATTCCATGTTTAGCATGTCCCGGCTATGGACGCGCGGTGCGCCGCATTGCGCCGGCGGCGATGCTGCGACAAGATGGCCGGTCCGTCACGCTACCGATAAGAGCTGCCTTGTCCACACTGCCGCTGATTGCCTGCCACGCTAATGTTCCGGACTGTTCCCGACCTTTTCTTGCGCAATCGCCGCGCTCACGCGGGTAAGGCACTCGTCTTGAAGATCCTTGTGTCGCCGGTCCGGTTCCGCCCCGGGCCGGGCCGCCAAGCACATGCCTGGCGAAAGGCCAGCCATCACCGCTTGGCCTTTTATTTATGGATGTCGTAGTCCTCGGCTCCGGTCCATCGCCCCCCGGCATACACTGCATTGACATAGTTGCCAAAAGCAAGCAATAATCTGCCATAAGCAAGCAACTGGAGCCAGCCCATGCACACAGACCTACTCGGCGAGCGTACGGAGATCGTGCGTCGTTTCAACCGTTTCTATACGCACCAGATCGGCGTGCTACACGAGCACTTGCTCGACAGCGCGTTTTCGCTAACGGAAGTGCGCATCCTGTATGAACTGGCGCACCGGGAGCAACTGACCAGCGCGGACCTGTGCCGCGAGCTGGGCTTGAACGCCGGCTACCTGAGCCGTGTCATTGCCGGCTTCGAAAAACAGGGGTTGATCGCGAAAACGCGCTCGCCCACCGATGCGCGCGCGGCCCAATTGCAGCTGACCGAACAGGGCCAGCGCACCCTCGCCCCGCTGGTCGATGCGTCGCGGCGCGAAGTGGCGGCCATGCTCGAGCGCCTGCCGCCCACGGCGCAGCAGGCGCTGGTCGAGGCCATGGGCCAGATCCAGCGCCTGCTGGGCGCCGCATCGCCAAGCTCAAGCTATCTCCTGCGCAATCCGCAGCCGGGCGACATGGGCTGGATCATCCACCGGCAAGCCGTGCTGTATGCACAGGAATATGGCTGGAACAACGAGTACGAGGGCCTCGTCGCCGACATCCTCGCCAAGTTCGTGCGGGAATTCGATCCGGCCGTCGAACGCTGCTGGATTGCCGAAAAGGACGGCAAGGTGATCGGTTCCGTCTTCATCGTGCGCCAGGATGAAGCAACGGCAAAGCTGCGCCTGCTGTATGTCGATCCCGGCGCGCGCGGCCTGGGCATCGGCAGCCGCCTGGTCGATGAATGCCTGCGCTTCAGCCGCCAGGTTGGCTACAAGAAAATGGTGTTGTGGACCAACAGCATCCTCACCGATGCGCGCCGGATTTACGACAAGGCCGGCTTCCAGCTGGTCGAGGAAGAAGCACATCACAGCTTTGGCAAGGACCTGGTCGGCCAGGTGCTGTCGCGCGAACTGTGACGGCGATGCGCGCTTGCCGCGCCGCGGTATGTCGATGTGGCGGCGGCAGGACAGTCGCCGTCGAATTCCTCACCCAGCCCACCATTTCCCCAAAGAAACCAGTACACTAGTTCCTGAGCGCAACTAATTTTGCGCGCGCACCATGTCGCCTGCCGTTGCCGGGAGGCGCCCCTGCCGCAAGGCTTGTTGTCTGCCTGGACGAATGCAATGTGGACTACGCGCAGCCTGTCGCCTGCCTTCTATTACCTGTTCTTTTCAGGAGAACAGGAGCAACAGCAACGCTTTTTCAGGGAACTGCATTTCATTTCGATAGCCATCCTGACCTTTGGCCTGGCTTGCTGGATCGTCACCTTCAGCGTCACGCAGCACCGCGCTTCGCTCGATTACGCGAACGCGGCGCTGGCCGGGACGGGCATGCTGATCGGCCTGGTACTGACCAGGTATGCGAAGTCGCTGCAAGCCATCATCGTCAGCGGCACCATCAGCGTGCTGTTCATCAGTTTCGGCTTTCGCGTGCTGATGCTGGGCACGGAAGACCCCGCCTTCTGGGTGCTGCCGCTGGGCGTGATGATCACCCTGACGACGGCGCCCATCTTCAGCGGCATCGCGTATTACCTGGGCGTATCGCTGTGCGTGTGGGCCATGCTGGGGTTGGGGCAGTTTCCCGTGCATGCGGGCCAGGCTGACCAGCATTGGCCCGTGCTGGCCGTCACCATCAGCGTGATCATCGGCCTGGCGCTGAATATCTATTTTCTCGTCTTGCGCATCCACAACTACCGGTCCCAGCGCGAACTGGCGACGATGGCCTACAAGGATGGCTTGACCGGGCTCAACAACCGCCGCATGTTTACGCAAAGCGCACGCGTGTTGCAGCATACGGCGCGCACGCCCGCGTACTTCCTGATGATCGACATCGACGACTTCAAGCAGATCAACGATGTGTACGGCCACGACGTGGGCGATGAAGTGCTGAAAAAGATCGCCGGCGTGATCGCGGAACTGTCCGGCGAGCACTTGTGCGGCCGACTCGGCGGCGAGGAGTTCGCCGTCATTTACCAGGGGGAAAAGAATGCGGCCTGCGCCTTTGCCGCGCAACTGGTCGACAGCGTCGAGGCGGCCTTCGTACCCGAGCGCAAGGTGTCCGTGAGCATCGGCGTCGCCGAGCTGCTCAAGGAAGTCGACTTGTCGCACAGCTACCGGCGCGCCGACGAATCGCTGTACCTGGCCAAGAAGAATGGCAAGAACCGCTACGTGCTGAACGCTGCCTAGGCGCCGCCGTCCGGCGTGGCATCGAGCAGCGCCAGCAAGGCTTGCGGTGAAATCTTCCACGGATCGCGCCGCTCGGGATCGACCTCATACCAGCTGTCCTGGGCGCCGATCTTGAGGATGGTCAAAGGAATCGCCTTGGCCTCAAAGAACGCCAGCATGCGGCGGATCAAGCGGCTGAGCTTCACGTGCTCGTCCGTATACAAAGGACAGGTATAGAAACAACCAGTCTCCCCCATGCGCAACATCCTGGCCGTGCTGACGCGCGACCTGCCCACGAGCTTGTGCAGGAATTCGCTAACGTCGGCAACATCGTCATCGGGGACGGGAATACTGCAAGAGATGGTGATCTGGGCCATGGCAACGCGGGACGGTGATTCAATAGCCAAGCTTAGCAGAAAGCATTTCATTCCTGAAATGCTAAGATCGCGCCGCGCGCATGCCGGCACACGGACCAGCATGGCGACTCGACAAGGACCGCCATTGAACGCCCCCGTAAACACCATCATTGCTCTGCTGTCGCTGTGCGCCGCCCTGGGCTCGCCTGCGCTGGCGCTGGCGCAGGCGGCCGAGGATGCCGCCTTCGTGGCCGCCACCGTGCCCGTGCCATCGCCGCCGCTGCCGCTGAACGCGCATCCCGAGATCCGCGCCGACGTCTTCAAACTGCTCGGCTATGCGCGCGGCAACTATACGCAGGGCGATACCCTGATCGCGCTGCAGGTGCTCGACAGCATGCGTTCCTTGCATGATATCCAGCGCACCATGCTGCCCGACGGGCGTTCGGTGCTGGCATCCATCAATCCCGGCGCGCTCGGCGCGCAGCGCGCCGCCATGCTGTTCGACCCGCAACGCAAGCTGTTGGCGCTGGGCTTGGTCAACGGGCATTGCCAGGCCGATACCGGCAATGCGGCGCCCGCCTGCCTGCCATCCACGCACGCCGTGCTGACGCTGTTCGTGCCGCCGGGTGCGGAGGATGACATGGCCGCACCGCTGCTGGTGTGGGCGCGACAGTTGCCGCCCATGCTGGCCCAGGCCCAAGCCGCAGGGGAACCACGGCAAATGATTGCTGCGGTGGAATACATCACCACGCGCCCCGGCCAGCCCGGCTGGGAGCCACGCGACGTGCCGCCCGGCTTTCCCGCCAGCCTGCTGCATTTGCTGCTGCCAGCCGCCGAGTTCAACAGCAGCTCCAGCGGCGGCAAGATCGTCGCCCCGGCAAGCCTGGCCGGTTTGCCCATGCGCACGCCCACGGAGGCTGCCGCAGCCGGTGACGAGGCCGTGCCCGACGCCGACATCACCGTGCGCAGCTATGCCGATTTCCACTGGGTGCTCAACACCTACGCCAGGCTGGCCAAGGGCGCGCACGTGCAGGGCCATGACGAAAAAGTGGTGTTCAGCGGCAACGACACCAGCGGCCGCTACACGGTGACCCTGCGCGAACCGGACAAGGAGAACGGCGTCTTCATCACTGTGGCCAGCTGGCGCGGAAAATAGGCCGGCGGCGGGTACGGACAGCGGAAAGCATTGCCATCGCGCACAGGAACATGGCATTTTGGCATTTTGCGGTATGATTTCCCACCGTGCGGCGCTGCCCGATCCCTGCCCTGCCCACCTCCCCCATCAAGCAAAGCCACGCTTGAGTAGCATTCTGTCTGAAGGAACTCCTATGTTCGGTTTTAACTTGCGCGTCGCCAAGATGGTGTGGACGGCCTTCCTCATCCTCCTCTTGCTGTTCATCACCTACCAGGTGTCGTCGACCCTGATCGTGGTGGTGTTTGCGATTTTTTTCAGCTACCTCGTGTATCCGCTGATCGAGCTGCTGGAGCGCCATGGCCCGAAGCGCTTGCCGCGCACGGCCGCCATCGGCATCGTCTTCCTCGTGGTGGTATTGCTGGTGGCCATTTTGGGCTCGATTTTCGGCGCCCGCATCGAGGAAGAGGCTACCAAGCTCAGCGCACAATTGCCGACTCTGCTCAAAGGCAATAACTTTGCCGAACGCATCCCGCTGCCCGAGTTCATGGAACCGTTGCGCGCCCGCATTTTGTCCTTCATGCAGGAGCAGCTGAGCAGCGGTACGGGGCAGGCGATGCCGCTGGCGAAGGAAATCAGCCTGGGCGTGATGCACGCGGCCAGCAACCTGATCTATCTGGTGCTGGTGCCCGTGCTGAGCTTTTTGCTGATCAAGGAAGGCCCGGACATGCGCGATGGCTTGCTCTCGCTGCTGAACCGCCCGAACAAGAAACTGTGGGGCGCCATCATCGACGACCTCGATGTGCTGCTGTCGCGCTATGTGCGCGCCCTGCTGCTGCTGTCGATCGCCACCTTCGTGTCCTACAGCATCGCCTTTTCGCTGATGGGCGTGCCATACGGCCTGTTGCTGGCCGGCGCCGCTGCCTTGCTGGAATTCATCCCGTTTGCCGGCCCGCTGGCGGCCGCCATCATCGCCGTCGTCGTGGCCGGTTTCAGCGGCTACGAGCACGTGTTCTGGCTGATCGGCTTTATCGCCGCCTACCGCCTGTTCCAGGATTACGTGGTCAACCCGTATCTGATGAGCGAAGGCGTGGAAGTGAGCCCGCTGATGGTGATCGTCGGCTTGCTGGCCGGCGACCAGCTCGGCGGCGTGGTGGGCATCTTCCTGTCCGTGCCCGTGATGGCGGCCATCAAGATCGTCTTCGTGCGCGCCCGGGCGGCCTTACAGGCGCGCCACGATGCCTTCGAGAAAGCCGAACAGGCGGCGGAAGAAGCGCGCGCCCAGGCCTTAGCCGAGGCGGCGCTCTTGCAGGAACAGGGCAGCAAGGTCACCCTGGAACAACAATCATTCAAAGTCAACAATACCTAACAAACCGTGGCGGGCGACAGCAGCTCGTGGCCGAGGAGCGCACGGTGCCAGAGCACATTGCGCATCGCAGGCCGCAAGTTGCGACGCGCAGCAGGTTTTTAGGTGTTGTTAAAACTCTTCCCATTCGCCGCTGCTATCCGCGGCGGGCTTGGCGGGACGCGGTTTTGCAGCAGCGACAGGTGCTGCCGCGGCGCGGGCCGTCGCCAGGCGCAGGGCCGGGCGCGGCGCGGCCGGGCTGGCGGCGGCCGCCACGGCCGGCTTGCGCAAGGCGGGTTTGGCCGCGGCCGGACCGCTGTGCGCGGCGTCCAGCGTGAAGATGCTGACCATCTCGGCCAGCGCGGCCGCCTGCTCCTGCATCGATTCCGACGCGGCCGCCGCTTCTTCCACCAGCGCCGCATTCTGCTGCGTCACGGTATCCATCTCCGCCACGGCCTGGTTGATCTGGCCGATGCCCAGTTCCTGTTCGCGGCCGGCGGCGCTGATTTCGCCCATGATGTCCGTCACGCGGCGGATGCTGGAGACGATCTCGTCCATCGTCGTGCCCGTCTGGCTGACCAGCTCGCTACCGGCGCCCACATTCTGCACCGACGCTTCGATCAGCATCTTGATGTCCTTGGCCGCGCTGGCCGAACGGTGCGCCAGGTTGCGCACTTCCGTGGCGACGACGGCAAAGCCACGCCCCTGCTCGCCGGCGCGCGCTGCTTCCACGGCCGCGTTCAAGGCCAGGATGTTGGTCTGGAAGGCGATGCCGTCGATGACGCCGATGATGTCGGCAATCTTTTTCGACGATTCGCTGATGGAACCCATGGTGTCGACCACTTGCGCCACCAGCGCGCCGCCCTTCACGGCCACCTCGGAGGCGGAGACGGCCAGCTGGTTCGCCTGGCGCGCATTGTCCGAGTTCTGTTTGACGGTCGACGTCAGCTCTTCCAGCGAGGACGCCGTTTCTTCCAGGCTCGAAGCCTGCTGTTCCGTGCGGCTCGACAGGTCCAGGTTGCCCGAAGCGATTTCATTGCTGGCCGTGGCGATGGCGCCGCTGCCGTCGCGCACGCCGCGCACGGTAGTCGACAGGCGTTCCTGCATCTGTTTCAAGCCCGTCAGCAAGGCGCCCATCTCATCGTGGCGCGCGATGACGATGTCATTGGCCAGGTTGCCGTCGGAAATGGCGCCGAAGTGGCGCAAGGCCTGGTCCAGCGGGCCGAAGATGGCGCGCAGCAAAAGAATGCTGGAAATGACGATCAGCAAGCCGCCCACCACGATGCCGATGATGGCCATCGTCACTTGCGTGTGGTAGCTGGCCTGGCTGTCGGCGTACATCTTGGCAGCCGAGCTTGCTTGGTATTGCGTCAAGGTTTCAGCCGCCTGATCCAGGCTACGATACAGGGGTGACAAGCCCGTCATCATCAGGCTGTCCGCCTGCGCGATATTGCCCTCGCGCAAAGCCTTGCCCATTGCCAGCACGCCATTGTTGATATAGTCGCTGCGCTTCTTGTCCATGTCGTCGGACAGGCGCTTCTCTTCCGTGCTTTGCGGCAAGCCCAGATACAGTTTCCAGGCCTTGTTCGACGCTTCCAGGAATTGTTCGGAACGGGCCAGGGTATCCTTGGCGTCGGCGGCATCGGGATGCACCATCACGCGGTCCATCGTGAAACGGGCGCGGCCCAGGGAAATCTGCGATTCGCCGATGGCCTGCGTCGATGCCAGCTGGTTGCTGTACACCTCGTTGAGGCTATTGTTGGCCGATTTCAGCCCGATCATGCTCATGGCGCCCAGTACGGCGATCAGCAGGCCCAGCACACTCATGGTGGCAATCAGGCGCATCTTTATTGTTATGTTCGACAACATGCTCTTCCTCGGTAAGGGCGCAACCATCCACACGCTTGCCAACGAAGATCGCGGCAAACGCCAGATAGGCGGGTCAGGTGAATTGTTCAGGACAGGTCGATACGGCGTGTGCGGCAGCAGGGGGAAAGGCGGCCAGCGCATATCGTCAGGAGTGCAATACAGAGCAACAGGGTTGAGGTTTTCTGTATTTTTAATTTCCTGACTGCAAGATACAGAAAAAGATTACCAGTAGCAATATCCAGTATGGATTTTCACGCTTTGTAACAAGGAGATGATGTTTTTTGCGCAGAACTGGCGTTCCGGCGACGCACGAGGTCGCGCCGGCATGCCATTTATGTTAGTCAACAAGTTAATACATGGTTTCTTCGATGAGCTGGCCATCGTCGCGGAAATATTGCTGCCGCCCCGTTTTCTTGCCCATGTTGTAACTGCCTATCTGCTTCGGCTTGCCGTTCTGGAAATTCTCGATGCTGACGCCGTGCAGCACGCCCTGCTTCCAGTGGCGGTGAAATTGCGGCGATTCGCCGTCCGCATAAAACAGGGTTTCCGCGCCATCGCGCTTGCCGTCGGTAAACGTGCCCTGGTAACGCCGCTTGCCATCCGGATAAAAACTTTCCATCGGGCCGTCAAGCACGCCCAGGCGATAATGTTCAACCAGCTGCAGCCGGCCATCGGCCGCGTATTGCTCCAGCTTGCCGTCCGGTTCGCCATCGTGCATGGTCAGCACTTGCCAGCCGCCATCCGGCGTCGCCTGCTTCCACGGTCCCTGTTTCACGTCATCGACGTAGTTGCCGCCACCGCCAGGTTGGAGCCACTGGCCCTGCTTCTTGCCATTCACATAGTTGCCCTGCCAGTGCACCACCGTGCCGATGCGGCGCTCGCTGGGGCCGTCCAGCCTGTCCCTGGCAAAGGTATCGTAGCCCTGGTAATTACCCTTGCCCTCTTCTCGCCACTCGGCCACGCCTTCGCTCACTTGCCAGCGCCCCGTGCGCTGGCCGTTGAGCATCAGGCCTGTCGTCGTTTCCTCGCCGCTTTCATACGTCCACTGGCCTTGCGCCTTGTCGTCGACAAAGGCGCCAGACGAACGGATGGTGAGCGGCTCCTCGTAGTGCCACTGCCCCGTGCGCTTACCCTGCGCATATTGTCCACGCGCAAACACGCTGCCCGTGCAGCAATTCACCTCGTATTCGATGAATAGTCCATCCTGGCTGGCGGCAAAACGCTGGGGCTGCGTTTCCCAGCTGATCCACCTGACGTGATAACTGGGCGCGCGGCCCCCTTCCCACCCCTTGCCCAGCAGATAGGTGACCGTGAGGAAATGGCCCGCCTTTTCCTGAAACGTTTTTTTATAAGCAAACGCGGGCGCTGCCGTCGGCTTGCCGGACAATAACTCGCCATCGATACTGAAATAGCCGACCAGCTTGCCATGGCCATGCTCGATGGCGTCGAATTCGGCCACGCCCGTGGGCGCATACGCAATGCTGTAATCGATCAGCTGCAGCGATGCCAGCGCGGCGCGCAGCCGCGCCTCGTCCATGGACCTGGCCCCGCGCACGATGGCGTCCAGGGTCGGCTGCAGGGCGGCAACCTTGAACATCCTGCCGCCGCTGCGCTCGTAGCGATAGGCATGCAAGCCATAGGCACGGTTGCCGGCGCTGCGGCTGAGGACGAAGGTGGTTTCGCCTTCACTGTCGAGGTCCAGCTGGAACACGGCTTCGATGCTGGCCTGGCCGTACCTGTCCAGGTTCATGCGTTTTTCGCTGTCGCCATTGCACTGGCAGTAGTAACCGTTGACCTCGCCATTTTCGCGCAAGAAGGCCAGCACCACGCCACCGTCGCGGCGCTCGACAACACTGGCGGTGGCCATCGGCTGGCCTGCATAGAAGCGCGCCGCGGCCTGGACCGGCGCCAGGGCGCCCAGCGCCAGCAGCGCCGCCATCGTGCTCATCAATACTGTTTGCCGCATGCCAGCTCCGCTACCGAAAACCGCCATTATGCATGGCCATTCAGGCAAGGCCCGACACCCGAGCACGCCGGCCGAACAGGGGCCGCTGCACCGTTTGCGCCAGCAGCACGCCCAGCAGCGAGATGCCGCCGCCGACCAGGTGGTAAATACGCATGCTTTCATGCAGCCAGACGATCGCCAGCAGCGCCGTCAGGATCGGCAGCAGGTTGACATAGATGCTGCAGCGGTTCGGC
This sequence comes from Janthinobacterium sp. 1_2014MBL_MicDiv, assembly GCF_001865675.1. Lineage (NCBI taxonomy): Bacteria > Pseudomonadati > Pseudomonadota > Betaproteobacteria > Burkholderiales > Oxalobacteraceae > Janthinobacterium > Janthinobacterium sp. 1_2014MBL_MicDiv. The sequence continues at coordinate 6,434,493 of NZ_CP011319.1, read as the reverse complement.
CCCAGCAGTTTGACGCCCTCGATCCACAGGTAGGACAGGACAATGGAGGAACCGATGCCCGCATAGCCGATCAGGGGCAGGGTGGTGGCGTCGAGCCTGGCGCTGCCCGCTGGCAGCAGCAGGAAAAACGGCAGCATGCAGGCCAGGGCCGCCAGCGCCTGGCAATAAATGGCTTGCCAGGCGGGAACCGATAAGCGCCAGCGGCGCAACAGCACGCCGTACAGGGCAAAGATCAGGCAAGCGAGCAGCATCAAGGCGTCGCCCGCATGCACTCCCTCGTGCAGCAGGGCCAGCACGTCGCCGCGCCCCACCAGGTACAGCAAGCCGCCGAACGACAGCACGCCGCCGGCCGCCATGCCCAGGGTCAATCGCTCGCCCAGCAGCAGCACGCTGAGGATGGCCGTCATCAGGGGCGCCAGTGCCGTGACGATGGCCATGTTGGTGGCCGTCGTCGATTCGGCGGCGCGGTAGGACAGGCTCTGGAACAGCGCCATCGACATCAGGCCGCACAGCGCCAGCTGCCACCACTGGCGCCGCAGCGCCGCGCGGTTGCGCCACAGGGGACGGGCAATAAACGGCGTCATCACGAGCAGCACCAGCACCAGGCGGTAAAAGGTGATGGCCGTGGGGGCGATGCTGGACGCGGCCAGCTTGGACACGACGACGTTGCCGGCCCACAGCAGCATGGCCAGGAAGGGATACAGATAGGCGCGCACAGGCATGCGAGGCTCCATAAATAATTGCGGGTATTCATCATGCCGCAGGCGCGCCGCGCCTTCTCGCGCTAATATGTCTGTACCTATCGTAAAACTGACGCCCATAGACATGGAATGTAGCTCGCCCGCCTTTCAGGAATTGCTGCCCGTCACCGCGCGCGCCATGGCGCTGGCCGTCGACTATGCACATGGCCACGTCATTTCCGTGCACCGCCACACGCATGCGCAGTTGCTGTACGCCATAGAAGGCGTGATGACCATCGAGACGCAGGGCGGGCGCTGGGTGGTGCCGCCCACGCGCGGCGTATGGCTGCAGCCGGGCGTCGCGCACCAGGTGCGCATGAGCGGCGACGTCAAGATGCGCACGGTGTTTGTCGACTGCGCCAACTCGCCGCTGCTGCCGCGCCACAGTTGCGTGCTCGACATCAGTCCCCTGCTGCGCCAGCTGGTCGTGGCGGCCGTCGATATCGCGCCCGATTTCACGGAAGGCAGCCGCGACTGGCATTTGCTGCAATTGCTGTTGCATGAACTCGATAGCCTGCCCGTGCTGCCCCTGTATCTGCCGTTACCCGTGGATGCGCGCCTGCGCGGCATCTGCGCGCGGCTGATGGCGGCGCCGGGTGAGCAGGTGACGGTGGCCGCCTGGGCGCAGGAACTGGCCATTACCGAGCGCAGCCTGCACCGCCTGTTCCAGAAACAGACGGGCATGCGCTTTGGCCAGTGGCGCCAGCAAGCCCGGCTGCTGCGCGCGCTGGAACAGCTGGCGCGCGGCGGCAAGGTGATCGACGTGGCCATGGACAACGGCTACACGAGCCAGAGCGCGTTTACGGCCATGTTCAGGAAGCATTTCGGCACCACGCCAACGGCGTTTTACCAGGCCAAGGCAAGCGCGGCGTAAATAAATGCTGCTATGCATCAATAATCATGGGCGATTGCCGGCAGGCTTGTTATCATCGCAAGCCTTAATGAAACCGCGCCCATCCTGGCAACGGTTTTGATCCTTTTCAGCCATCACCATGACACAGAATTTCTTCCAGACATTTATCCTGCTCTTGCTCGTCACCGACCCGTTCGGCAATGTTTCCCTGTTCGTCAACGCCCTGAAACGGGTGCCCGTCGAACGGCGCTGGAAAGTCGTGGTGCGCGAATGCATGATTGCCTTCGGCATCTTGCTGCTGTTCATGTTCTTCGGCCGCCATTTCCTGAACGCCTTGCAATTGTCGGAAGTGGCGCTGCGCATCGGCGGCGGCGTGATCCTGTTCCTGATCGCCATGCGCATGGTGTTTCCACAACCGAGCGCCGGCAATAGCGACCACGAGATGGGCGGCGAACCGTTCATCGTGCCACTGGCCATCCCCGCGCTGGCCGGCCCGTCCGCGCTGGCTACCGTGCTGCTGTTTTCCTCGCATGAAATGAACGAAGTCATCGCCCACGTGGCGGGTCTGACGGCCGTGGCCGTCGTCTGGCTGGCCGTCTTCCTGTGCGCCGAACGCCTGCAGCGGGCGCTGGGTCCAAGAGTCATGACGGCGTTCGAGCGCCTGATGGGCTTGATCTTGACGGCGATGGCCATTGAAATGTTGCTCGCTGGCATACGCGCGTTCCTGAAATCCGTTTAAGCTTATTTTTCATCCACTTGAAGGAGCCGTCATGTCTCGTTGTGCCCACATTTGCCTGATGGCCGATTACAACCAGTGGATGAATGCCAAGGTCTACGCGGCGGCGGCCGGCCTGCCGCCTGCAGAGCTGCAGCGCGAGCGGGGCGCTTTTTTTGGTTCCCTGCTGGCGACCCTGAACCACGTGATGGTGGGCGACACCCTGTGGCTGCAGCGCTACGCGCAGCACCCGGCCGGCTTTCCCCTGCTCGATCCCATCCGCGCCATCACGCCGCCCAGCTCGCTGACACAGCCGCTGTTCGCGGCCGACGATTTTGCCGCCATGCACGCGCACCGGCGATGGCTGGACCAGCTCATCGTCGACTGGGCCGCCTCCATCGCGGAAGCCGACCTCGACCACCTGCTCGATTACCGCAACAGCAAGGGACCGAACCGGCGCGAATTTTTCAGCCTGCTCATGCATTTCTTCAACCACCAGACGCATCACCGGGGACAGGCCAGCACCCTGCTGTCGCAAGCGGGCGTGGACATCGGCGACACGGATTTACTGTTTCGCATCCCCAACCATATCTAGCTGCCGCATGGGCAAGCGATACAGCCACGCCTTGAGCGCGATCAATGCCAGCGCCAGCGCGCCGAGCAGCACGCCGCAGCCGAGCGCCGCCTGCAAGCCGTGGCGGGCGATGGCCACGCCGCCCGCCAGTGCCCCCAGCGTCACGCCCAGGTTGATGGCGGCGATATACACGCCGATGGCGAACGCGGGCGCCTCGCGCGCTTCGCTGCTCAGCCACACTTGCGTGACGATCAGGCCGCTCGTGTGCGCCGCGCCCCAGAACAGCAGCAACACCATCCAGGCGGGCCAGCCGATGTCCGCGCCCGCATAACGGTACAGCAGGCAGTACGCCAGCCCCAGCAGCACGGGCTGCAGCAAGACCGTGCGCAGCACGTGCGTGCCCAGCTGGCGCCCCGCGCACAGATTGCCCGCCACGCCGCCGACGCCAAACACCACCAGCGCCAGCCCCGTCTGGCGCGCCGTCAACAGCGCCACCTGCTGCAGATACGCGGCCGCATACGCATACACGGCAAACATGGCGGCAAACACCAGCACGGCGGCGGCAATCGTCAGCCACAATGCGGGCTTGCGCAGCACGGCCAGCTGGCGGCCGTACGCCAGCGGCGCTTCCCGCGGCGTCTCGGGCAAGAACAGGAACACACCCAGCGCCGCCAGCGCATTGACGAGGGCGCAGGCGAGAAACGATGCCTCATAGCCATATTGCGCGGCGATCCAGGTGGTCAGCGGGATGCCCAGCACCATGCCCATGCTGGTGCCCGTGAATGCATGCGCGCCGGCCCGCGCCGATTGCTGCGGCGGATACAGGGCGGCGGCGGCTACCATGGCCAGCGAGAAATACACGGGATGGAACAGGGCCGGCGCCACGCGCAGCGCCAGCAGCAGCTCGAAACGCGGCGCATGCGCCGACGCCACGCTGGCCAGCGCGAACACCAGCAGGGACACCACCAGCACGCGCTTGCGGCGCCAGCGCGTGGCCAGCAGGACGAGGAAGGGACCGCCCACGGCGATCACCAGCGCGAACAGGCTCACCAGCGCCCCCGCGCGCGCCGCCGTCACATCGAAACGCTGCATGATCATCGGCAAGATGCCGACGACGCCAAACTCGATGCAGTACACGCCAAACAGGCCCAGTGCGAGAAAGACGACCGGATGCGGGCGCGTCATCGCAGCGCTCCGACGCCAGCGTCGTTGCCGCCATAAATGGCCTGGCACAGCGCATCGACAAACGGTCCCGCCATGCCTTCCAGCGCCGTGTTCGTGAACGCCACCACCGACAATTCACGGGCCGGGTCGACAAACCAGGAATGGCCATACGTGCCGCCCATGCGCCAGCTGCCCGCCGCTTCCGGCGTGGCGGCCAGTTGCGCATCGTTGAGCACCGTAAACCCCAGGCCGAAGCCGCGCCCGGGCCAGAACGGCAAGTCGAAACCGCCCGTCTGGCTTTCTCCCATCTGGCGCGCCAGCTCTGGCGGCAACAGCGGCGCGCCGCCCTGGCGCAAGGTTTCCAGCAGGCGCATGAAGTCGGGCGCCGACCCCACCATGCCGGCACCGCCCGATGGATACGCGTGCGCATCGCGGGCGCGCGCCGGCGACAGGGTAAAGCCGGCCATGCCGTCGAGAAACGGCAAATGCTCTTCCCCCGCGTCCAGCAAGCGGCGCGGCTGCGTTTCTCCCGCCGCGCGGTCCGCATACGCCACGGCCAGGCGCGCCGGCTCCGTGGCATGGAAAGCCGTGTCGCGCATGGCCAGCGGCGCCGTCACCAGCGCTGCCACCGCCTGCGCCAGCGGCATGCCGGCCGCCTGCTCGATCACGGCGCCCAGCACATCGGTGGCGATCGAATACGCCCAGCGTTCGCCCGGCGCATATGCGAGCGGCAGCGTGGCCAGGCGGCGCAGGTTCTCCTCCAGTGAAATAGCGGACGCATCCATGCCATCCGAGACGCCCGCCCGCGCATACGCACCGCCCGACGGCTGGAAGAAGCCATAGTCGAGCCCTGCCGTATGCGTGAGCAAGTGCCGCACGGTGATCGCCGCCACCATGCCATCCGGCTGGCGCGGCGCAAAATACGGCAGCCAGCGCACCACCCGGTCGTCCAGCCCCAGGCGATGCTGCCCCACCAGCGCCAGCGCGGCCGTCGAAACGATGGGCTTGCTGACGGACGCCAGGCGGAACAGCGCGTCCTCGCGCATGGGCGTGCCCGCCTCGCGGTCCAGCTGGCCGGCGGCGCGCCGGTAGATTTCCTGGCCACGGTGGCGCACCAGCAGCACGGCGCCCACCAGGCGCTGCTGGCGCAACACGGCATCCAGCAAGGGATCGATACGGGCGGACAGCGCCGCGCAAGAGAAGTCGGGAGTCATACCGCAGCCTTTCAAATGATCAGGCCTCCAGCGTAAGACGGCCTAGATAAAAGAAAAACAGGCTATAGTTTCTGTCTGAGCGGACTCCGACATCCGCAATCAAGGGTGAAAATGGATAATCTGGCGGGATTCACGGCCTTCGTGCAGGCGGCCGAAACGCGCAGTTTTGTGGCGGCGGGCCGCGTGCTCGGCATTTCCGCCTCGGCCATCGGCAAGAGCATCGCGCGGCTGGAAGAGCGCCTCGGCGTGCGCCTGTTTCACCGCAGCACGCGCAGCATCGCGCTGACCAGCGAAGGCACGGTATTTCTCGAACGCTGCCGGCGCATCCTGGGCGAGATCGAGGCGGCCGAGCAGGAATTGTCGAACAGCAAGAGTGCGCCCCGGGGCCGCCTGCGCGTCAGCCTGCCGCAGGTGGGCAGCCTGCTCAACCCCGTGCTGGCCGCGTTCGCGCGCGCCTATCCGCAGGTGGAACTCGACCTCGATTTCAGCGACCGCCGGGTCGATGTGATCGAGGAAGGCTATGACGCCGTCGTGCGCGCGGGCGAAAGCGCCGACAGCCGCCTGATGAGCCGCCAGCTGGGCCAGTTCCAGCTGCAACTGGTGGCGGCACCCGCCTACCTGGCGCAGCACGGCACGCCAGCCGTGCCCGCCGAGCTGGCCCGTCACACGTGCCTGCTGTACAAGTTTCCCAGCAGCGGCAAGGTCGAGGCCTGGCCCCTGGCCGAATGGCCGGCCCTGCACGCGGCCGGCTTGCCGGTGCTGCTGAACTGCAACAATGTCGATACCCTGCTGCACTTTGCCGAAAGCGGCCTGGGCATCGCCGCCCTGCCCGACTTTGCCGTGCGCGCGGCACTCGGCGCGGGCCGCCTGCATGCCGTGCTGGGCGCACACCGCCAGCACGACGGCGCCTTCCGCATCCTGTGGCCCAGCAGCCGCCACCTGACGCCAAAGCTGCGCGCCTTCATCGATTTCCTCGCCACCCGCGTCTTTCCGGACGCCTGACTGGCCGCCAGCCGGCGCGCTCGTTGTTTCCACACGACAACTTATTTCATTTGCTGCCAATTCTTTAATTTTTCGCTAACTTGATACAATTATTTGTATTGCCGTGTGGAATTTTGAGGAACAATTACAGGCTCGCCGTCTTACGTATAAACCCGTAGCCTTGGCCTGTCCGACGTTTCCTCTTACTTCAGAAACACGAAAGCAATCATGTCACTCACACACTATAAAATCGGCACCCGGCTCGGGATCGGGTTTGCTGTCGTCCTCGGCTTGCTGGTAGCCGTCTTGCTCGTCGGCCTGTATTCGATGGCGCAACTGAGCGAGCGCACGCATGACATCGTTGCCGACAAAAACGTCAAGATGGCGGCGGCCAATACCATGAGCGACAACGTGCGCAACATTACCCTCGCCATCACCAGCGTCGTGGTGGCGCCGACGGAAGCGCTGGTGCAGGCGGAACTGGCGAAGATCGGCGAAGCGCGCAAGAAATACGGCGCCGCCAAGGAAACCCTGCAAAAGAAAATTGCGACGGACAAGGAAACGGCGCTGATGGCCGAACTGGACGCGGCCCTGAAATCGGGCGCGCCGCTGAACAACAAGGTCATCGAGCTGCGCAATGCGGGCCAGACGGAAGAAGCGATCGCCGCGCTGACGCAGCAGGCGGCGCCCAGCCTGAAACGCGTGCTGTCGGCGCTCGACAGCCTCGTCGCGTACGAGGGCGAGCAGGCGGCACAGGCGGCGGCCGACGCGGAAGCGCTGAGCGTCAGCGCGCGCGCCTTCATGATCACCCTGGGCAGCGTGGCCGTGCTGCTGGGCGCCTTTGTCGCCTGGATCATCACGCGCTCGATCACCCGTCCCATCAATGCGGCAGTGGCCGTGGCCGAAACCGTGGCCTCGGGCGACCTGTCGTCGCACATCGTCGTCAATTCCACCGATGAAACGGGCCGCCTGCTGGGCGCCCTGAAAGCCATGAACGACAGCCTGCTGGGCGTGGTGGCGCAAGTGCGCCATGGCACGGACGCCATCGCCACGGCGTCGAGCGAAATTGCCGCCGGCAACCTCGACCTGTCTTCCCGCACGGAAGAGCAAGCCAGTTCGCTGGAAGAAACGGCGTCGTCGATGGAAGAACTGACCTCGACCGTGAAACAGAATGCGGACAATGCGCGCCAGGCCAACCAGCTGGCGAAAAGCGCGTCGGAAGTGGCCATGCGCGGCGGCAGCATCGTCTCGCAAGTGGTCGACACCATGGGCACCATCAACGAGTCGTCGCGCAAGATCGTCGACATCATCGCCGTCATCGACGGCATCGCCTTCCAGACCAACATCCTGGCCTTGAACGCGGCCGTCGAAGCGGCGCGCGCCGGCGAACAGGGCCGTGGCTTCGCCGTCGTCGCCACCGAGGTGCGCAACCTGGCGCACCGGTCGGCCTCGGCCGCCAAGGAAATCAAGGAACTGATCGCCGCTTCCGTCGCCAACGTGGACACGGGTTCGCGCCTCGTCAATGAAGCGGGCCAGACCATGGGCGACATCGTCGACAGCATCGTGCGCGTGACCGACATCATGGGCGAAATCACTTCCGCCACGCACGAACAGACGATAGGCATCGAACAGATCAACATGGCCATCGCCCAGATGGATGAAGTGACGCAGCAAAACGCCGCCCTCGTGGAAGAAGCGGCCGCCGCTTCGCAAAGCATGCAGGAACAGGCGGGTGAACTGGCGCACGTGGTGGGCTTCTTTAAAACGGGCAACCATGTCGCCAGCGTAAGCAAACTCAGCCCTGTGCGCACAGCCGCGGCAGCGGCAAAAATCGCGCCGCCGGCGGCCAGGCCCGCGCCCGCGCGCAAGGCGATCCCGGCCGCGCCAGCGCGCCGCAGCAATGCCGCCGCCGAGAGCGAATGGGAAGAGTTTTAACGAGTAGCAACATCCTCGCTACGGGAAAGCCAGGCAGGAAGTTGCTGCCTGGCTTTTTTTCGTCTGCTAATACCACTTTTTTTGCGGCAAAGGCCGCGCAATAGGCAAAAGTGCAAAACGTGCACCGCGCATACGCTTTACAATCCTCGCTCGCTTTACAAAATATTGGTCATCATGAATCAGGCAGAACAGCAGCGCCTCCTGGCTATCCTGGAGTATTGGCACAAGATCGAATTCTTTATCCCGTTTGACCTGAATCAAATCACGGAAGTTGAAGACCAGTCCACCGTGCGTCTCCTTCACCGCGAACAGCTGGCGCAGTTGCCGCCGCAGTTCGCCACGCAATGGCAAGTGCCGTCCGACCGCGAAATCGACGGTTTCCAGCTCTTCCTCGGCGTGTTCGACAAGGCGGAAATCAACAAGGCCTGTCCGCCTTCGGGCGGTCCGGAAAATATCGCCGAAACGGAAAAAACAGAGCTGAACGGACGCTCGTGCTTTGCCCGCCTGAGCCTCAATGCGCTGGGCGAGCCGCAGTTCGACCCCGTCTCCATTTCCACGCTGCCGTGGGCGCTGGGGCGCGCCCGCACGCCGGACTGGTCCGGCCTGAGCCTGGACGCCTTCAGCGACAGCCAGCTGGCGCTGCAAGACCGCCTGCGCAACTTCGCGGCCAGCCGCGCTGCCCAGCAAATCACGGACGAGGCGGGCAATGTATCGTCGCCGCTGTCCGGCATGGACATCGCGGCGCTGGCCGACCTGCTGATGGACTGGGCCAACTTCCACCCATCCGCCGCCCAGCCCTTGGCCGTGCTGCAAGTGCGCACGCGCAAGAAACGCCCCGCCGGCGACGCGCTCGACGCCACGGAAGCGAGCGCCAACCGCACCCTGGACTTTGGCGACGCGGTGGAGCCGTCCATCGATATCCTCAACAGTTTTTACCTCGATGACCTCGAGCACATCATCCGCACCTTGCGCGGCGGCAAGCTGCCTGCCACCGTGGCCGCCTACCTGACGCCGCTGGCGCAGGACGAGCGCATCGACCTGTACAGCCCGGCCGGACGCGAGGCGCTGGCCGCCATGCTCAATCCGGCCAATATGAACCGCGGCCACTGGCTGGAAGACGCCAGCTACGCCATGAGCCTGATGCAGCAGTTCGCCATCCACGGCGCGCGCACGGGCTTGAGCGAACGCGGCATCTTTTCCGTCAACGGCCCGCCGGGCACCGGCAAGACGACCTTGCTGCGCGAATTGTTCGCCGACAACATCGTGCGCCGCGCCAGCGTGCTGTCCTGCCTGGACCGCGCCGCCGACGCCTTCATCGGCAAGGTGGCCGTGGCCTTCGAAGGCGTGCGCGATCCGATCACCATCGCCCGCTTGCGGCCGGAACTGACGGGCTTTGAAATGGTCGTCGCCTCGTCGAACAATGCGGCCGTGGAAAACATTTCCGGCGACTTGCCGAAACCGAAACAGCTGGGCAAGGAATGGGCGCGCACGCGTTACTTTGAAAGCGTGGCGCGCCGCGTCGTGGCCGACGGCAATGGCGCCAATCGCCCCCTGACCGAGGAAGAAGCGCCGTGGGGCTTGATGTCGTGTGCGCTGGGCAATAGCGCGAATCGCCGCCGCTTCGTCAGCAATTTCTATGACGACGACTGGGACAAGAATACGCCGCGCAAGACGCCGAACGCGCAGAATATCCGCCAGTGGCTGGCCAGCTACCAGGGCGTCAGCTTCGCCCAGGCGGCGCGCGAATTTCGCGAGACGGAACACGTGGTGGAAAAGGCACTGGCCGAGCACGCCCAGTACGCGGCCCTGTGGCAAGCCGTGGGCACGTGCACGGAAGCGCAATTCATCGACAGCAGCCAGCAGGCGCTGATTGCGGCAGAGCAAGAGATGGATGGGGCGAATGGCGCCCTGGCCACCGCGCTGGCGCAGCAGGACACCTTGCTCGCCAGCAAGAAGGAATTGCTGGAAGAGGAACGCCTGGTGGCCCTGACGCAGCCGGGCTTTTTCGCCCGCTTGTTCCGTACGGCACCGGCGCGCGCCTACAAGGAGGCCGTCGTCGCCAACGCCGAGGCGCAGCGCCAGGCCGCGCGCGACGTCTCCGCCATCAAGCTGCTGCTGAAAGGCGAACTGGAGCCGCGCTGCGAGCGCGCCCGCAACAGCCTGCATATCGCCCTGCGCACGGCGCAGTCGCGCCAGCGCGAATGGGACGACAGCACGGAACTGCTGCGCCGCGCGCGCATGCGCTTCCCCACCATCGTCGCGCCCGCTACCCTGGAGGAGCTCGATGGCGAGGCGCTGCAAATTGGCGGCCTGTGGCATGAACCGGCGCTGGCCCGCTTGCGCTCGCGCCTGTTCGCCAAGGCCCTGGCCCTGCATGAAGCATGGCTGGCGGAAGTGGCGAAGAAGGGCGGACCTGGCTTTGGCGGCAACTTGCTGGCCGTGTCGAAATTGCTGAAAAACAAGCGCGCCTATGAGCAGTCGCACATCGCCATGGTATGGCACAGCCTGTTCATGGTCGTGCCCGTCGTATCGACGACGTTCGCCTCGTTCGCGCGTCAGTTCCAGGGCATGGGTCCCGAATCGCTGGGCTGGCTGTTCATCGATGAAGCGGGCCAGGCGCCGCCACAGGCGGCGCTGGGCAGCCTGTGGCGCGCCAAGCGTGCCGTCGTCGTCGGCGACCCGCTGCAGATCGAACCCATCTTCACGGTGCCGGGCCGCCTGGTGCAGACCTTGTCCGCCCTGTCGCCGCATACGCAGGACGGCAGCTACGCACCGACCTCCGTTTCCGTGCAAACCCTGGCCGACCGCGCCAACCGCTATGGCGTGACGGTGGCAGCCAGCAGCGAACGGCCGTTGTGGATAGGCAGCCCACTGCGCGTGCACCGCCGCTGCGTGGAACCGATGTTTTCGCTGGCCAATAGCATCGCCTATGAAGACAAGATGGTCTATGGCTTGAGCGAACGCACGCCGCCAGCCGGCGCGCGCGGACTCACGCGTGGTCCCAGCCGCTGGATCGATGCCGCCGGTCCCGTCAGCTACAAGCAGGTGGTGCCCGTGCAGCTCGATTTCGTGCTGGAAGTGCTGCTGAAACTGTATCGCCGCGACGGCAAGCTGCCCGAGATGTATGTCATTACGCCCTTCAAGGCCGTGCGCAACGAATTGCGTTCGCGCATCATGGACCTGGACTGGGACCGCCGCCTCGGCTACGGCAAGGCGCCCACGGCGCGCGAACTGCGCCAGTGGAGCAGCCAGATGGTGGGCACCGTGCACACCTTCCAGGGCAAGGAACAAAGCGTGGTGATGCTGGTCCTCGGCGCCGATGACAGCACGGCCGGCGCCGCGCAGTGGGCGGCCGCCACGCCGAATTTGCTCAACGTGGCCCTGACGCGCGCCCAGCATCATGTGTACATCGTCGGCAACCCCTTGCTGTGGGGACAGTTGCCGCATTTTGCGCCCGCCTGCGCGCAATTGCCGCATACGGGCATGCATGAGTTCTTGGTGGAGATGGGTTGACGTCACCTGGCCATGCCTTCCTGCGTAGGTCCGATTAGCGCGGCAACGCTGCGCGTAATCCGATATCTGCGCTACCGCCAACACTGCGTCGGATGACGGCCCTTGGCCTCATCCGACCTGCGCGCTGCACTACTGGAGCGGGAAATCCAAGGTAAACGTCGTGGCCGCCGCATCCGATGCCACCGTCGCGCTGCCGCCATGCAACTGCATGATGGCCGTGACGATGGCCAGGCCCAGGCCCGTGGAAGCGGCCGAATCGCTGCGGGCCGGGTCGGCGCGGTAAAAGCGTTCGAACAGGTGTGGCAGGTGGCGCGCGGGGATGGCGGGACCGAGATTGCTCACGCTCAGCTCCACGCCCTCGCGCGTCGCGTGCGAACGCAGCAAGATCGTGCTGCCCGGCGCCGCGTGGCGGATCGCGTTCGACAGCAAGTTGCCCAGCGCGCGGCGCAGCAGTTGCGGCTCCGCCGTCACCGTGCCGCTGCCGTGGCAAGCCAGCGCCAGCCCCCGCTCCTCGGCCAGGCCTTCAAAGAAATCGGCCAGGCGCAGGAACTCGTCCTGCACCGGCAAGGCTTGCTTGACCAGCACCACCTCTTCCTGCTGCGCGCGCGCCAGGAACAGCATGCTGTCGATCATGCGCGACAGCCGTTCCAGTTCTTCCACATTCGACGACACCAGCTGTTCATAGTCCTGCGCGCTGCGCGGACGGGCCAGCATCACCTGGCTTTGTCCCAGCAGATTGGTGACGGGCGTGCGGAATTCATGCGCAAGATCGGCGGAAAACTGCGACAGCCGCGCATACCCTTCCTGCAGCCGCGCCAGCATGGCATTGAGCCCATGGATCAACGGCAGCAACTCCGTCGGCGCGCCGCGCGCCTCGAGCTGCTGCCCCAGCTTGCCAGGCCGCACGAGCGCCGCATGGGCGGCGATATTGCGCAGCGGCCGCAAGCCGCGCAACAGCATCACGCTCGCCAGCAAGGCCGCCACCAGCGCGCTGACGGCTACCGACACGACGATCTGCCAGCGGTAGGCGGCAAACATGACGCTGCGGTCGCCATAGACCCTGGCGATGGAAATATCGGCCATCTGCGCCGGATCGCCGATGCGCGCGCTGGCCGCCACGACCCGCGCCGGATAGCCGTCGCGGCTGGTCCAGCTGACAATCGCGCTGGCCGTCACTGGCGCATCGACGGCCACGGGAACAGCATGCGCGACGTTCTCGCCATACGGATTGACATCGATCAAACGCGTGCCATCGGCGCGCACGATGCGCACGAGCGAATTCTCTTGCCCACTCATGGTGTCGCGAAAATACTGGGGCCGCTCGCGGATGATGTCCAGGGTGCCCGCATTGCCCAGCAACTGCTGGATTTGCCGCAATTTTCCCAGCAATAAAATATCGTCGCGGCGCTCGATTTCCGCCACGAATGAACGGTACAGATGCATGCCCAGGCCGGCCGACACGAGCGCCACAATGAGCACGAACACGAGCGTGACGCGCAGGGTCAGCGAGCGGCGTAGCTGCGCCAGCTTCATGGGGCGGCGCCGCTGTCAGAAACCGTGGGCGCGCGCAATTCGCAGACATACCCCATGCCGCGCAGGGTGTGGATCAGCTTGGGTTCGAACGGGTCGTCGAGCTTGCTGCGCAGGCGGCGGATGGCCGCGTCGATGACATTCGTGTCGCTCTCGAAATGGATGTCCCATACTTGCGCGGCGATGATGGAGCGCGACAGCACTTCACCCTGGCGCCGCGCCAGCAGGTGCAGCAGGCCGAATTCCTTGGCCGTCAGGGTGATGCGCTGGCCCTGCCGGCTGACCTTGCGCTTCATCACGTCGATTTCCATGTCGCCGATGCGGATCACCTCGTCCTCGCGGGGCGGGCCGCGGCGCAGCAGGGTGCGGATGCGCGCCACCAATTCGGCAAACGCGAACGGCTTCACCAGGTAATCGTCGGCGCCCAGCTCCAGCCCTTTCACGCGGTCCTGCACCTCGTCGCGCGCCGTGAGGAAGATCACGGGCACGTCGGCGCCGCCTTCCTGCAGGCGCAGCGCGCGCAGCACTTGCCAGCCATCCATGATCGGCAGCATGACGTCAAGCACGATGAGGTCGGGCGCCTGCGTGCCGGCCATGTGCAGGCCGTCGCGGCCGTTGCGCGCCAGGCTCACCGTGAAGCCCGACTCGGCCAAGCCGCGCAGCAGATAGTCGCCCGTCTTCGGTTCGTCTTCGATTACCAGGATGCGCATGGCCGCTTTCGTCAGGGGGAATGCCCCATTTTACGCCCGCCAACCGGCCGCGAAGATGATAAAAATGTCAGCTGACGGTTTTTGCCGTCTGGCCGAACAGCACGCTTTTCGCGTCACCGCTGACGGTCGGCTGCACATTGATCTCGGCGGCGCGGGCATACGCGCGCACGGTGGCCGGGCGGGCCGCAATCGCCGCGAACCAGCGCGCCAGATGCGGGAACTCGTCCAGGTTCTGGCGCTGGCGCGCGTGCGGCACGATCCACGGATAGATCGCCATGTCGGCGATGGAATAGCTGTCGCCGGCGACGAAGGCGCGGTCGGCCAGGCGCTTGTTCAGCACGCCATATAGACGGTTCGTCTCATTCACATAGCGCGTGATCGCGTACTCGATGGGTTCGGGCGCGTATTGCACGAAATGGTGGTTCTGCCCGGCCATGGGTCCCAGTCCGCCCATCTGCCAGAACAGCCACTGCATGACCTCGGCGCGGCCGCGCACGTCGTCCGGCAGGAATTGCCCGCTTTTCTCGGCCAGGTATTGCAGGATGGCGCCCGACTCGAACAGCGACAGCGGCGCGCCGCCATCGGCCGGCGCCTGGTCGACGATGGCGGGAATCCGGTTGTTCGGCGCGATGGCGAGAAACTCGGGCTGGAACTGCTCGCCCTTGCCGATATGCACGGGAATGATGTTGTAGGGGATGCCCGCTTCTTCCAGGAACATCGTCACTTTGTGCCCGTTGGGCGTGGTCCAGTAATACAGGTCGATCATCGCGGTCTTTCCAGGTCGGTGGGATGGGACAGGCGCGGTAGGACGATAGTCGCGCTATTGTCGCGCCGCAACTGGTGTGCATGGATATAATGCCACGTCAGCGAAAAACAAGATGGCGGGCGCGCCCCGGAGCGATAGAGCAAGCGCCCACTCTCGCCATTGCCATTATTTTTCGCCATTCCTGGGAACCATCAACGAAAGCCGACCATGCGCAAACTCCTGATCGTCATGCTGTCCGTCCTGCTGTCAGGCTGTGTCCAGGACTTCGCCATCTATATGTTCGATGGCCACGACCATTCCCTGACCGTGCGCCGCCAGCAAAGTTACTTTTGGCAAGATACGGTGGAAGTGCAGCTGATGGCCACCAATCTGCCGCACTGCCAGCGCCTGCACACCCTGTCGACGGACGCGCCCGCCGACATCAAGGTCGAGCTGTTTGCGGCCGGCGAAGGCGTGTGGAATATCCGCATGGGCAAGCAGCTGTGGCAGGCGGAAACGAATACCTGCAATAGCCTGACGGAAATGGAAAACGACCCGAAAGCCGACCTGGGCCAGCCGGTCGGGCAATTCGTGGTCGTCGATGACCAGCTGACATTCGAACCGGCGCCGCAAGCGGCAGCGCCCGCCCAGTAAGACCTTAGCGCGCCGCCAGGCTGCGCAGCGGCTTTTTCGCCACGGCGCGCGGCGCGGCGGCAGTAGCGGCCAGACGCGGCGCCGTCCCCTGTTCCTGCGCCGACAGTTTGAAGCGCGCCACCAGCTGCGCCAGCACGGCCGCCTGGTCCTGCATGCTGGACGCCGCAGCCGCCGCCTCTTCCACGAGGGCCGCATTTTGCTGCGTCACGCTATCCATCTCCGTGATCGCCTGGTTGACGTGGCCGATGCCCGTGCTTTGCTCATGCGAGGCGGCCGTGATGTCGGCCATGATGTCGGTCACGCGCGAGACGCTGGCCACCACCTGATCCATGGTCGTGCCCGCCTGTGCGACGAGCGTGCTGCCGGCCGCGATGCTGTCGACGGAAGCGCCGATCAGTTCCTTGATTTCCTTGGCCGCGCTCGCCGAGCGCTGGGCCAGGTTGCGCACTTCCGAAGCAACGACGGCGAAGCCGCGCCCCTGCTCGCCGGCGCGCGCCGCTTCCACGGCCGCGTTCAGGGCGAGGATATTCGTCTGGAAGGCGATGCCGTCGATGACGCCGATGATGTCGACGATCTTGCGCGACGACGCGTTGATGGTATCCATGGTGCCGATCACTTGCGCCACCACGGCGCCGCCCTGGCGCGCCACTTTCGAGGCCGACTGCGCCAGCTCATTGGCCTGCACGGCGTTGCCCGTGTTTTGCGACACGGTCGACGTCAGCTCCTCCATCGAGGCGGCCGTTTCTTCCAGCGAACTGGCCTGCATTTCCGTGCGCGCCGACAAGTCCATATTGCCGCTGGCAATCTCGCTCGACGCCGTGGCGATGGTTTCGGCGCTGTGGCGGATTTCGCTGATCGCATCGACCAGGTTGGCCTGCATGGTCTTCATCGCGTACAGCACGCTGTGGCGGTCGCTGGCATGCGTGCGCACGCTGCCGCTCAAGTCGTTGTTGGCGATCTTTTCCGCCACTTCGGCCGCGTATTCCGGGTCGCCGCCCAGCGCATGGCGCAGGCTGCGGTTGATGACCACGACGACGGCCGCCAGCAGCGCGCACACCAGCAGCAGCACGCCCAGCGAAGTGAGCAGCGACTGGCGGAAGGCGGCGTCGATATCGTCCATGTACACGCCCACGACGAGGGTCCAGGCCCACGGCTTGTAGGCCACCACGCGGCTCATCTTCGGTTCCGGGGTTTTCTGTCCGGGACGGGGGAAATAATAGTGGACGAAGCCCTTGCCCGCATCGCTCTTGCCGACGGCGACGATGTCGCGGTACAGATAGGTGCCGTTGGCATCCTTGAAGTCCGACATGTTCTTGCCATTCGTTTGCGGCGCGGCGGGATTCATCACCACCACGGCATCGAGGTTGATGATGGACAAATAACCGGTGTCGCCGAAACGCATGCTCTTGATGACGGCGGTGGCCTGCTTCTGCGCCTCTTCCTTGCTCAGCGCACCGCTGGCGGCCAGCTCGCCGAACATCTTCACGGCGCCCAGGCCCAGGTCGGCGGCATTGCTCAAGTCGGCGCTACGCTCCTCGATACGGATCTTGCGGATCTCCAGGGCGTTGTACACAAAAATAACCGTAATGCACAGCAAGCTGCAAATCAGGGGAATCCATAACTTCTGCTGGAACGTCAATTTCTTCATGCGGTGTCTCCAACTGTGTGTGCGGCGAAGGGGGCGTGCCCGCTTCCAGCTCTGCGGCCAGGAATGCGGCGGCGACGGTGCTCTGGCGGCACCGTTCAGACGACTCCAGCATACGCTTGAACTACCGATATTTACAATGCCATACAGCAATTTTTAGCGCAGTGTTGTTAATGCGATGCGACAAGACATGTTGCGTCGCAATAAAACTGCGGCAAGCGCCCGTCGCTCTTTTCCGCTACAGTCACAGCACCTTCCCCACTGCACAAGGAGCAGCATGTCGACTACCTTGACCTGGCAAGGCTTTGCCATCCTGTCGGCCGTGTTCGCGGCCATGACGGCCATCCTGGGCAAGCTGGGCGTCGCTGAGATGAACAGCAACATGGCCACCCTGATACGCACGGGCGTCATCCTGCTGGTAACGGCGGCCATCATCTCGCTGCGCTCGGAATGGCAGCGCCCGGGCGGCGGCAACTGGGTGGGCTGGACGTGCCTGATCGCGTCGGGGGTCGCCACGGGCCTGTCGTGGCTCTGCTATTTCCGCGCGCTGCAACTGGGCCCCGTCTCGCTGGTGGCGCCCGTCGACAAGCTCAGCGTGGCGCTGGTGATGCTGGCCGGCTGGCTCGTGCTGGGCGAGCCGTTCACCCTGAAGGCGGCCATCGGTGGCGGCTTGATCGTGCTCGGCTCGCTGATTTTGCTGCTGTGAAGCGATACGCGGCACGCGGCGGCGCGCCTGTGTCAGAATGCACGCCGGATAGATCGAATCACGAAAGAACAGCATGACCAAGAATGAAGCCATGAAACGCATCAATGACCGCCTGGGCAAGCCCACCCTGACGGACAAGAACACGCACTTTGCCAGCGTCGCCAGCTATGGCACGGACGAGGGCTGGTGGTTGAAGATTCCCTTCCTCACCTTCAAGCAGGAATTGCACTTCATCCTCAACAACGAGAAGACGAAGAGCTTCCAGCACCTGAAAATCGGCGCCAACCAGATCCTCAGCCCCGGCATGAAATTCCGCAGCACGGGCGGCGCGGCCGACGCCTTCATGTCGGCCTCGGCGCCGAAGCGCCTGGTCGACTTGCTCGATGGCGGCAGCAAGTACAACTTCACCAAGCATTTCATCAACGACTACCGCTACTAAAACACCTGACCAAACCTACTGCGCGGCGCGCTTTGCGGCCTGCGATGCTCACCGTACTAGAAGTACGGTTGCGCTTCTGAGCCACAAATCACTGCCGCTCGCTACGGTTTTGTCAGGTGCTCTTGAGTTTGTCAGCCCTCCCTTGGCGGCAGCCACGCCTTGAGCAAATGCTGGGCGATGTCGAGCGCGTCGTCGCGGCTGGTGCCGAAATGCAGGGGATAGCCCCAGAACTTGCCGAACATCACGGCGAAGGCCTTGCCGGCCAGACGCTTGGCCGCGCTCGGTTCGACCAGCACCATGCCCTGGATGTAGGCGCGGATGGCCGCCTTGTTCTGCTTCATCCACAGTGCAGCCCGCTTGCGCTCCTCCTGCGGGTGTTCATGCCCATCCTCGTCAAAGCCTTCCTCGCTGAGGATGACAAATGCTTGCCGGCGCGCCAGCAGCGCGTCGAACTGGGCGAACAGGATATCGGGCTGGGCGGGCGCTGCCGCGCGGCGCATCCAGACGAGGGGGAAAGTGGATAGATCAAGCTGCATGGTGATGACTCCTTCAATGGGGGTTGCCGTTCCTCCTTACCTTCATCAGAACACTGGCGGCGGCGGTTGCCGTTGAAGCGGGGCTGCGGATCAGCACACGATACCGGTGGCGCGGTCGGACGTCATTGCATAAAATAGCCACAATATTATTCAATCCAGCCAAAGCCCCTGCCATGCCCCATCCCCTCCTGCCCAGCATGCTCTCCGCCCAGCTGGGCCTTGACGCCACCGCTTCCCTCATGGATTTCGACGTCGATGGCGTGCTGCGTCCGCTGCTGGCCGTGGGCCTGGCCAGCGTGCGCGAGGAATGGGAGCAGGCGCCGCACCAGCACCGCAAGGGACAGCTGCTGTACGCCACGCGCGGCGTCATCCATTGCGAGGTAGACAGCGGGGTATGGATCGTGCCGCCCCAGTGCGCCGTATGGATACCGGGCGGCCTGATGCATGCGGCACAGGGCGTGGGCGAGGCCGAGTGCTATTGCCTGTTTGTCGAGCCGGCCATGGCGCCCGCCTTGCCCGCCGTCTGCTGCACCCTGGCCGTCTCGCCGCTGCTGCGCGAACTGATCGCCAAGGCGGCCGGCTTTCCCACCCTGTATGCGCTGCATGGCGCGCAGGAACGCCTGGTGGCCACCCTGCTCGATGAATTGGCGGCCGCCCCCGTGGAAGACTTGCACCTGCCGATGCCGCGCGATGCGCGCCTGCGCCGCCTGGCCGCCCTGCTGCTGGCGCAGCCGGCCGACAAGAGCACCTTGGCCGAGTGGGCCAAACGCATCGGCATGAGCGAGCGCAGCATGACCCGGCAGGCGTTGGAAGAGATCGGCATGAGCGTGGGCCGCTGGCGCCGGCAACTGCACGTCATCGTGGCCCTGCAGCGCCTGGCGGTGGGACACAGCGTGAAAGCGGTGGCGCTGGAACTCGGCTATGAAAACACCAGCGGTTTTGTCACCATGTTCCGCAAGGCCGTGGGCAAGCCGCCGGCGCGCTACCTGGCCGAAAGGGAATCAAAAGGGAAATAAAAAAGGCGGCATCGCGCCGCCTTCCTCATGCATCTTCGGCGAAAATCAGGTTTCGCGCGCCAACGCCAGGAATTCCGTGCGCAGCGCCAGATTCGGCTGCATCTCGCCCAGCATGGCCGAGGTGATGGTTTCCTCGCCCGGCGTGCGGATGCCGCGGCTTTCCATGCACAGGTGGCGGCAGCGTACGACCACACCCACCGATTTCGGTTCCAGCACGTCCATCAGCGCGTTGGCGATCTGCATCGTCATGCGTTCCTGCACTTGCAGGCGCTTGGAGAAGCAGTCGACGAGGCGCGTCAGTTTCGACAGGCCGACGATCTTGCCGTTCGGCACGTAACCGATGGTGGCCTTGCCGAAGAACGGCGCCAGGTGATGTTCGCAATGGCTGTAGACGGGGATGCCGCGCACGACGATCAGCTCGTTGTACTGTTCCGCACCATCTTCAAAAGCCTTCAGCAAGTCGACCGGATCCTGGCCATAGCCGGAAGTCCAGTGCTTCCAGGCCTTGGTCACGCGCGCCGGCGTTTCCAGCAAGCCAGGACGCTGCGGGTCTTCGCCAAAGCTGCTGATCAGCCGGCGCCAGTCGTTTTCGGAGAATTCTTGAGACATGCTAAAACACCCTAAAATTTGCAATTGCCGCCAGTATATAGAAAATGTGACAGGCTGCCCCGACAGCCATTGCTTTTACTCTGGCGCCGGCGGCCGGTGGGCCCGCACCAGCAACGCGGATATCGATACGCTGGACGTCGCTTCCGGCCACGCATCGCCGGGACCGAACCAGCGCGCCTCGGCGATCTCGTCCTCGTCCAGGCGGATGTCGCCATCGAGGTAATCGGCCGTAAACGCGATCATCAGCGAATGGGGAAATGGCCACGATTGGCTCATGAAATACTGCAAGTTATGCACGCGCAGCCCCACCTCTTCCATCACTTCGCGGTGCACGGCTTCCTCGATCGATTCGCCCGCTTCCAGGAAACCGGCCAGCGGGCTGAAACGCTGCGATGGCGAATGCCTGTGCATGGCCAGCAGCACCTGCTCGCCCTTGCGGATCAGCACCATCATGGCCGGCGAAATGCGCGGATACGCGAGCATGCCGCAGGCGGCGCATTGGAAGCAGCGCTCGCCGCGCGCGCGCTGCATGGGCGTGGCGCAGACGCCGCAATAACGGTGCGTGCGTGCCCATTCGGCCAGTTGCGCGGCGCGGCTGGCCAGGCCCAGGAAACCATCGTCGACGGCATTGAACAGCGAGCGCAAGCCATGCCAGGCCACGCCGCCATCGAGGGGCAAGGCATCGTCGTCGCGCCAGACGGTCTGGCAATAACGGCCCTGCCACACGCCCACAGGCTGGGCCTGGCTCAGGTCGATATCGAGCGCGGCCACCTCGGCCTGCGTCGGCAAGGCCAGTTCCGGCGTGCGCAGCAGCACGCGCCCGCGATGAAAGACAAACGTCAGCGTCTCGGCGGCGGCGGGCGCCGGTTCGGGCACATCGATCAGGGGGACAAAAGCGTCGGGAGTATGGAGCATGCTTGGCGGAAATTTGTAAAGGTTGCTCATCATACTCCCGCTCCCGGACGCCTGCGCGCATAGCAGCGGCTGGGCAGCAAAGCAAGCATTCATGCGGCATCACAGTGTTTTTTTCCTGGCACATTCAATTCGTTGCGTAAACGAGACTGATAACGATTCTCATTTACGAAATAGCGCCCAATTATTACAATGTCACACAACCCGTTTCCCCAGCCAGCCACTTGCCCGCGTGCAATAGCACTGTGCGCAGCGCCAGCCAGGAACCACTACCCTGACCTTATCGAGAGAGCAAGATGGCAATCAAGAGCCGCAAACACGTCCAATCCCGTTTCAACCAGCATATCGGCGCCGCCCTGGCCGTGATGCTGCTGCCCGTTGCCGCCCAGGCTGCCGACCCGGCCGGCCAGAGCGTCCCGGCATCGCAGCAAACCCTGAACGAAGTCAAGGTCGTGGGTTCCAAGGAAAATGATTTCAAGGCCGAAAAAGCCTCGTCGCCGAAATACACGGAAGAACTGGTCAACACGCCGCAAACCATCGTCGTGATCAAGAAGGAATTGATCGAACAGCAAGGCGCGCTGACCCTGACGGAAGCGCTGCGCAACACGCCGGGCGTCGGTACTTTTTTCCTTGGTGAAAACGGCAACACGAACACGGGCGACGCCGTCTACATGCGCGGCTTCGATTCGTCGGGCAGCATCTATGTCGATGGCGTGCGCGACGTCGGCTCGATCTCGCGCGACGTCTTCAACATCGAACAGATCGACGTGCTGAAGGGCCCGGCGGGCACGGACAGCGGCCGCGGTTCGCCGACAGGCTCGATCAACCTGGTCAGCAAGACGGCCACCATGGAAAACAAATTCAATTCCCTGCTGACGGCCGGCAGCGGCAAGCAGAAACGCGCCACGGCCGACTGGAACCGCGTCCTCGACAGCGATTCGGGCACGGCATTGCGCCTGAACCTGATGACGCAGGACAGCGGCAACCCGGCGCGCGATGAAGTCACGAACAAGCGCTGGGCCTTCGCCCCCACCGTCACCTTCGGCATCGGCAAGCCGACGCGCATCACGGCCAGCTATTTGCACGTCGACCAGGACAACGTGCCCGACGGCGGCGTGCCGACCATCGGCTTGCCCGGCTATTCGACGCCGGACGTCGCCACGAAGGAGAAGCCGGTCATCCGTACCTACCTGAACAGCGCCGCCAGGGTCGATCCAAAGAATTTCTACGGCTCCACCTCGGACTACGACAAGGTCAAGGCCGACATGGGCACCTTGCGCATCGACCATGATTTCTCGCCGACCGTGCAGCTCCAGAACACCACGCGCTACGGCAAGACCAAGCAGGACTACCTGCTGACGGCCTTCATGGCCAATACCGCCAACCTGAATACGGAAACGAACGGGGCGGTAAAAGACAACCCTGCGACCTGGACCCTGGCGCGCTCGCTGCGCACCGTGAAGGACCAGGAAAACACGATCTTGACCAACCAGACCGTGGTCAGCGCGCAATTCGACACGGGCGTGCTCAAGCACTCCCTGGTGGCCGGCGCCGAGTTCACCAGCGAAAAGCAGACCAACTACAGCTATGTGCCAGCCACCCTGGGCACCTTGCCGGCAGCGAACCTGTACCATCCGAACCCGCGCGACCCCGTCACCGGCTACAACCCCGTGCGCAGCGGCGCCTTCACGGAAGGCGAAGTCAACACGCAAAGCCTGTATGTGTTCGACACCATCAAGTTCGGCGACAAGTGGCTGTTCAACGGCGGCGTGCGGTTCGACCATTTCAACACCACGTATGACGCCGTCACGCTGCAAACGGCCGTGGCCCAGGGCCAGGTGCAAAAGCTGCCAGTGGGCACGCCCATCCCCACCCACCTGACCCTGAGCGACACCTTGGCCAACGGCAAGATCTCGGCCATGTACAAACCGACGCCGGACAGCAGCGTGTATGCCTTGCTGGCCACGTCGAAAGCGCCACCGGGCGTCAACTTCGCCCTGAGCACAGGCGCCAGCAGCGCGCAAAACCCGAGCTACGATCCGCAGGAAACGCTCACCAAGGAAATCGGCACCAAGTGGGACTTCCTGAAGCAAAAACTGTCGTTCTCGGCCGCCGTCTACCAGACCACCGTCAAGAATGAAGTGGAACAGGATCCCGTCATCCCCACCATTTATTACCAGACCGGTAAAAAACGCGTGGAAGGGCTGGAACTGGGCGTGGTGGGCGAAATCATGCATAACTGGCTGGTCAGCGCAGGCTATACGCGCATGAATACCAAGGTCGAGTCGGGCAAGGTCGTCACGGCCAGCGGCATCAACAACCTCAGCTACACGCCCAAGCAGGCGTTCACCAGCTGGACTTCGTACACCCTGCCGTTCGGCCTGAAGATCGGCGGCGGTGCCCGTTACGTCGGTGAAATGCTGCGCGGCACCGATGGCGCCGTCGGCACACCGGCACGCGTCGATTCCTACTGGGTCTTCGACGCCATGGCGACGTATCCGGTCAACAAGAACCTCGACCTGCAGCTGAACGCCTACAACCTGGCCGACAAAACCTATGTGGCGGCCATCAACAAGTCCGGCTTCCGCTACACGCCAAGCCAGCCGC
This sequence comes from Janthinobacterium sp. 1_2014MBL_MicDiv, assembly GCF_001865675.1. Classification (NCBI taxonomy): domain Bacteria; kingdom Pseudomonadati; phylum Pseudomonadota; class Betaproteobacteria; order Burkholderiales; family Oxalobacteraceae; genus Janthinobacterium; species Janthinobacterium sp. 1_2014MBL_MicDiv. Next base: position 6,410,695 of record NZ_CP011319.1, on the reverse strand, counting down.
GTTCGTTCAGCCTGACGGCGAATATCAAGTTCTGAGTAATGTTCGTGAAATCATGACAAGCGGAGGCTCTGCGAGGGGCCCGCTGCCAGCAGCGGGCAACATCGCAGAGCGCCGCGTATAGAAGTCGGAAATCGCAGCAAGATATTGCAGCTTACCTGAGTCGACAGAACAGGTATTGCGCGCGACAGCAGCCCCTCTTCGGAGGGGCTTTTTTATTGTCCTGATAATCTTGTCTTTTTCGCGCAACGGCGCCCTGCCACGACTAGCGTATGAAAAGTCATACAGCGATCGCCTCCCCCGTCCAATATTTCGCGCAGTGCGGCAATATAGCAACATTCTTGAATTTAAATAAGTTCTATAAATCAATAACTTATGAAAGGTTCTGTCGAAAAAGCATTTCAGGCATATCCTTTGCTATGTACAGGTTTTGCTGCAAATAATCGCCAGCATGCAAGGGCTTGTTTTTGAGAAATATTGACTCCAAGCTTGAGTTGCTCGCTATCAATAATCCGCTCACAGCGGCGCTTCATTTGGAGGAGTCAAAATGAAAAAGAAACGGCCATTAACCCTGTACATCCTGATTGCCATGATCCTCGGCATCGCCGTCGGCTATGGATGCAACACCGCCTTCCCTGATGCCAAAGTCAGCGCCCAGATCGCTGGCAATATCTCCATCGTCACCGACGTCTTCCTGCGCCTGATCAAGATGATCATCGCGCTGCTGGTGTTCTCCACGCTGACGGTCGGCATCGCCCACATGGGCGACGGCAAGACGGCGGGCCGTATCGGCCTGAAAGCCATGTGCTGGTTCGTCGTCGCCTCGCTCGTGTCGCTGGCGCTGGGCATGGTGCTGTCGAACCTGATGCAGCTCGGCACCAACCTGGGCTTGCCATTGCCGGATATCCACGCCTCGACCAACTTGAAGACGGCCGCCTTTACCTTGAAGGATTTCTTCACGCATCTGGTGCCGAAATCGCCGATCGAGGCCATGGCCAACAATGAAATCCTGCAAGTGCTGGTGTTTTCCATCTTCTTTGGCGGCGCACTGGCCGGCCTGGGCGAGTCGGGCAAGACCCTGACGGCCGTCGTCGACCAGCTGGCGCAAGTCATGCTGCGCATCACCGGCACCATCATGAACCTGGCCCCGCTGGCCGTGTTTGCCGCCATGGCGTCCGTCATCACCACCCATGGCCTGGGCGTGCTGGTCACGTTCGCCAAATTCATGGGCGGTTTCTACCTGGGCCTGATGTGCCTGTGGGCACTGCTGATCGCCGCCGGCTTCCTCGTCATCGGCCCGCGCGTCTTCAAGCTGGTCGGCCTGATCCGCGAACCGTTCCTGCTGGCATTCTCGACGGCCAGCTCGGAAGCGGCCTATCCAAAACTGCTGACGGCGCTCGACCAGTTCGGCGTGGACCGCAAGATTTCCAGCTTCGTGCTGCCGATGGGCTACTCCTTCAACCTCGATGGCTCGATGATGTACTGCACCTTCGCCGTGCTGTTCATCGCCCAGGCCTACGGCATCGACCTGTCGATCGGCACGCAGATCACCATGCTGCTGCTGCTGATGCTGACCTCGAAGGGCATGGCCGGCGTGCCGCGCGCCTCGCTGGTGGTGATTGCCGCTACCCTGAACCAGTTCAATATTCCGGAAGCGGGCCTGCTGCTGCTGATGGGCGTCGACCAGTTCCTCGACATGGGCCGTTCGGCCACCAACGCGGTCGGCAATGCCGTCGCCACGGCCGTCGTTGCCAAGTGGGAAGGTGGCCTGGCCACGGAAGAAGAAGCGGCGGCCGCCAACGCGGCCAACCAGAATACGGAAAGCCATTGGGGCGAAGCGGACCACGCTAGCAAGGCCTGATAGCGCCATGGCCCGCCACAAGCGGGCCATTTATTTGTTTTCAATGTTGAGTAACAAGCAGTCAGGTAGTGCGATCAGTAGTTATCCCCCTTACTAGAGAGATTCTCATGAAAAAAGTCCTGTTTACCCTGCTGGCCCTTGGTGCAGCTTCCGGCGGCGCGCTGGCCCAATCGAGCGTGACCATCTATGGCGTGGCCGATGCCGGCCTGGTGTTCGACAAGGACGCGGCCGGCGACCGCCTGAACCGCGTCGCTTCCGGCGTCGCCTCCGGCTCGCGCATCGGCTTCAAGGGCAAGGAAGACCTGGGCGGCGGCATGTACGCCAATTTCGTGCTGGAAAGCGGTTTCAATATCGATACCGGCACCTCGGGCCAGGGCGGCTTGCTGTTCGGCCGCCAGGCGTATGTCGGCCTGTCCGGCAGCGCCGGCGCCGTCACCCTGGGCCGCCAGTACTCGCCGTACTACCTGGCCCTGCGCGACGTGGCCGACCCCTTCGTCATCGGCCTGGCCGGCACGGCATCGAACCTGATGGCAACGAATATCCGCGTCGACAACATGATGCAATACACCACGCCAAGCTGGAGCCACCTGTCGGCCGACCTGGCCTACGGTTTCGGCGAAGTGGCGGGCGACAATGCGAAAAACCGCAGCATGGGCGGCGCCGTGCACTACATCGATGGCCCGCTGAACGTGACGCTCACGCATCACCGCAAGGAAAATGCGCTGGCGACACAGCAAACGCGCAACACCCTGCTGGCCGCGCGCTATGACTTCGGCGTCCTGCAAGGCAACTTCGGCTACGCGGACAACCGCGCCCTCGACGACAGCAAGAGCAACGACATCCTGGTCGGCTTCAGTGCCCCGTTCGGCGCCACCAAGCTGGTCGCGTCGTATATCCGTCACAACGACAAGAGCAACCTGAACCGTGACGCCCAGCAGTGGGCCATCGGCGCCTACTACGCCCTGTCCAAGCGCAGCGACCTGTACACCGGTTATGGCCACATCAGCAACAAGAACGGCGCCACCTTTGTCGTCGGCAATGCCACCGACAATGGCACCGGCAACAGCGGTTTCAACTTGGGCATGCGCCACACGTTCTAAGGACGTCGGCAAAATCTGCTGCGCGGCGCGCTTTGCGGCCGGCGATGCTCACCGTACTCGAGTACGGTTGCGTATCTCAGCCACAACTCACTGCCGCTCGCGACGATTTTGTCGGACGTCGAGAGGTCCGTGAAATAACAGCGTGAGCCGCCGGATGCACATCCGGCGGCTTTTTTTATGTTGAGACACATCAAGATGCGATACTGTCGGTTCTTGCAAGTTGGCACCAGACTATGAATAGCAGCAGCAAACCACCTCTTTCCTGGCGCCAGCGCCTGTCGCAACGGTCGGGCCGCGAAACGCTGGCCTGGGGCGTGGTGCTGGCCGCCTGCCTGGCCACCGTCTGGCTCGTGTATTTCTGGACCGAACGCATCGCCATCGGCAAGCTGCAGGCGAGCGGCGCGCAGCGCCTCGAGGTGTATGTCAGCAGCCTGGAAAATGCGCTGGAAAAATACGACTTCCTGCCCAAGACGCTGGAGCTGAACCGCGACGTCATCCGCCTGCTGCAGCACCCGGAAGACCCCGTGCTCGTCGACACGGTCAACCATTACCTGGAGCAAATGAATGCCCAGGCGAAATCGTCGACCATCTTCATCAGCAACCTCGACGGCAACACGCGGGCCGCCAGCAACTGGCAGCAGCCGGACAGTTTCATCGGTGACAATATCGCCTTCCGCCCGTATGCCCAGGACGCCCTGCGCGGCACGCCGGGGCGCTTCTATGGCGTCGGCACGACGCGGCTGGAACCCGGCTATTTCTTCGCCCATGGCATTTACCAGAATGGCCGCATGCTGGGCCTGGCGACGGTCAAGGTGAACCTGGAAAACCTGGAAAAACGCTGGGTGCAGGGCGCGGACAAGGTCATGCTGGCCGACGAGCATGGCGTGATCTTCCTCAGTTCCATGCCGGACTGGAAATACAAGACGCTGGCCCCGCTCTCGCCTGCCATCGTCGATGAACTGAACCGCACGCGCCAGTATTACTCGAAGCAGCTGGCGGCGATTCCCTTCGTCTCCGACCGCCAGCTGGGCAACGGCGCGCGCGTCATCAGCGTGCGCGAGCAGGAGCGGGCCGACGCGCCGCCGAAGACCAGTTCCAGCGTCATGACGCAGATCAAACTCAAGTCGCCGCGCGACTGGACCTTCATTTACCTGTCCGACCTGGCGCAGGCGAAGGCCAGCGCGCGCGCAGCGGCCGCCTTCTCCTGCGTACTGCTGGGCTTTTTCATGCTGCTGTTCTTTTACCTGCGCCAGCGGCGCGCGGCCGTGGCGCAGAAATTGCGCGCCCGCGAAGACTTGCAGCACGCCTACGACAACCTGGAAACCATGGTCGAGGAACGCACGTCGGAACTCAATGCCATGACGCAAAGCCTGAGCCAGGAAATCGAGGTGCGCAGCAAGGCCGAGCAAAAACTGCACATCACGCAAAACGAACTTTTCCAGGCCGGCAAGATGGCCGTGCTGGGGCAGATGTCGGCCAGCATCACGCACGAGCTGAACCAGCCGCTGACGGCACTGCGTACCATGTCCGACAATGCCGTCATCCTGCTCGAGCGCGGACGGCTCGACGACGCGCGGCGCAACCTGGCGAAGATCTCGCAAATTGCGGCCAGGATGGGGACCATTACGGGACAATTGAAGATTTTTGCGCGCAAGTCGACGACCAGCCTGACCTCCGTCTCGATCCCCACGGCGATCAGCAACGCGCTGTTCCTCGTCGAGCGCCGCCTGCAGGTTGAAAATGTGCGTTTCAGCCTGCATCTGCCGCCCGAAGACATCTTCGCCATGTGCGAAAGCAACCGCCTCGAGCAGGTGCTGGTGAACCTGTATGCGAATGCGCTCGACGCCATGAATGGCAGCGACGTGCGCAGCCTGCGCGTGTCCGTCGAATGCACGCGGGAACAGGTGCTGATCCACGTGGCCGACACGGGACCTGGCCTGTCGACGGAAGTGTGCGAACACCTGTTCGAACCGTTTTTCACCACCAAGCCGCAGGGGCTGGGACTGGGCCTGGGCCTGGCCATTTCCGAACAGATCACGCGCCAGTTCGGCGGCGTGCTGCGCGCCGAAAACGCCGCCGGCGGCGGCGCCATCTTCACCATCGAACTACAGATTGCAACGCAGGAGGAAAAACATGTTTGACGGCTTGAAGGTCTTGCTGGTCGAGGACGACCCCACCGTACGCGAAGGCAGCGAGCAGGCACTGCAGCTGGCCGGCCTGGACGTGCTGGCCTTCCACTCGGCCGAACTGGCCTATAAACTGCTGACGCCGGATTTCCCCGGCATCGTCGTCAGCGACGTGCGCCTGCCCGGCATGAGCGGCCTCGAGCTGCTGCAAGCCGTGAAAACGCTCGATCCGCACCTGCCGGTGATCCTCGTCACGGGCCACGGCGACATCACGATGGCCGTGCACGCCATGCGCACGGGCGCCTACGATTTCATCGAAAAGCCGTATTCCTCGGACCAGCTGGTCGACGTCATCCTGCGCGCGCTGGAAACGCGGCGCCTGATGCTGGAAGTGCACAGCCTGCGCCGCCAGCTCGAGGACGGCGGCGGCATCGAAGCGCGCCTGCTGGGCAATTCCGTGGCGATGCGCGACATACGGCGCCTGATCCTCGACGTTGCCAACGAACCGGCCGACGTGCTGATCTATGGCGACACGGGCACGGGCAAGGAAATGGTGGCCCGCTGCCTGCATGACTTCAGCCATCGCCGCAAGCACAACTTCGTCGCCGTCAACTGCGGCGCGATACCGGAAAGCATCTTCGAGAGCGAAGTGTTCGGCCACGAGCCGGGCGCGTTTACGGGCGCGGCCAAGCGCCAGGTGGGCAAGATCGAGCATGCGGACCACGGCACCTTCTTCCTCGATGAAATCGAAAGCCTGCCCCTGTCGCTGCAGGTAAAACTGCTGCGCGTGCTGCAGGAGCGCTATATCGAACGCCTGGGCTCGAACATTCCCACACCCGTCGACGTGCGCGTCATCGCGGCGGCCAAGCTGGACCTGGAAGACTTGTCGCAGCAGCAGAAATTCCGCAGCGACCTGTACTACCGCCTGAACCTGATCGTGCTGCATTTGCCGCCGCTGCGCGAACGGCGCGAAGACATTCCCATCCTGTTCGAGCATTTCGTGCTGGCCGCGGCGGCCCGCTACAACCGCGCCGCGCCCATCGTCTCGAGCGCCCAGATGCGCAACCTGATGGCGCATTCCTGGCCCGGCAACGTGCGCGAACTGCGCAATATCGCCGACCGCTTCGTGCTCGGCATCGCCGGTGGCGCATCGAGCCTGCTGGCAGGCGGCCAGGCCAGTCCCCTGTCGCTGGCCGAGCAAGTCAATGGCTTCGAACGCGCGTTGATCGAACAGGAACTGCGCGCATATTCCGGCAACGTCAGCGAAGTGAGCAGCGTGCTGGGCTTGCCGAAACAGACGCTGTATCACAAGATGCAGAAGTACAACCTGGTGGCGGAAGAGTTCCGCTAGGCGAACGCGGGGCGGCAGGCCTATGCAAAAGAACAACATAATATTGCTATATGGTATATATTGTTTCTTTTTGATAATTTTCTGAAGCCAATGAAAAAACCTGCTTTCCTGCTGTCCCTGTTATGTTGCGCCGCCAGTTTTGCCCAGGACGCCGTCAACACCGCAGCGCCCGCCGTCTCCACCGAAGCGGCCAGCGCACCAGCGGCCCCGGCAACCTCCGCCATCAGCCGCCTGCGCCTGTTCGGCCAGAATGGCGCCACCGCCTTCCTCTACCGCGACAGCAGCTGCATCCGCGGCATGTTCAGCGATGGCGTGGAAAAGGCCAGCGGCGGCATGGGTTCCGCCTTCGGCTCCCTGATCGGTACTGTCAGCAATGTCAGCCTGGGCATGGCGGAGACGGAAACGTCGCAAAACCTGGCACGCAAGGATGGCTTTTTCTCGAAAGCGTATTTCCGCGAATATGAGATTCCCGCCGATAAGCCGAGCAGCCTGCGCCTGGGCTTCCAGGATGTCTCGCCGTTCTACGTGGCCAACGGCGTGCGCTATGACACGGTATCGCCCAGCTGCCATGGCGACATCACCTTCACGCCGCGCGCCGGCGAGGATTACGAAGCCGCGTTCTCGTGGGAAGGCAAGCGCTGCAGCATCAGCATCAACCAGGTGATCGCCAGGGAAGGCAAGACGGAGCTGGTCCCCGTGCCCGTCACGCGCGCGCCGAGCTGCTAAGCAATCTCAGGCGGCGCCGACGAAGCCCGTGCGCAAGGGCCTGACCCAGTCGGGCCGCCCGTTGGCCAGCGCCAGCCGCGCCGCCTTTTCCCAGTCATATTGCACCGCGTGCCACTGCGCCGTCCAGCCGCCATGCGCGTCCTGTTCGGCGATCGCATAACGCGCGTGCGGCGTGCCGTTCTGCATCAGGTGCGGATAGCCATGGTCGTCGTCGTAGGCCTGCAAGCCCACGCTGCCCGGATTGACGATCAGCCGGCCATCGGCCAGGCGCACCTGGCGCGGCATGTGCGTGTGGCCGCACAGGATCAGCGCCGCGTCAGTGTCGCCGGCACGCGTGGCTACCTCGTCCGGCGTGGCGGCGCGGCTGCCCTGCGGCGTGACGGTGTCGAGAAAGTACACGAGGTCGCTGCCTGGCGTGCCATGCACGAGCAGCACGTCTGTGCGCAGGCGCAAGGTGGCGGGCAGCGCGTCTATCCACGCGAGTTGCTCCGGCAGCAGTTGTGCCCGCGCATAGGCGTCCGACACGCCCATGCGGGCCGGATCGCCCAGCAGCTGGCGCTCGTGGTTGCCGCGGATGGTCGGCAGGCCGAGCGCCATCAGGCGCGCCGCCGTGGCGCGCGGCTGCAGATGGCCCGAGACGATATCGCCGAGGTTGACGGTCACGTCCACGCCACGCCGGGCGATGTCGGCCAGCACGGCGTCAAGCGCGTCCAGGTTGCCGTGGATATCGGATATGGCGGCGATTCTCATGTCGTAACTCCCTCCCTTGCGCACCATTCTGCGCGCGTCAGGCGATACAGGCAATGCGTACGCAATGCGTGCCCTGGCGGCAGGGCCGGATGCTCGAACGTGGCGGCTTCGCGGCGCATGCCCAGGCGCGCCATCAGCGCGCTCGAGCGCCGATTCGGCAAGGCCGTGAACGAGACGATTTCCGGCAGCTGCAAGCGTTCGTAAGCTGCCCGCAGGGCGGCCTGCGCCGCTTCCTGCGCGTAACCTTGTCCCCAGTAATCGAAGGCCAGGCGCCAGCCGATTTCCACGCACGGTGAACAGGGCAATTGCGCGTCGGGAATATGCAGCCCCGTCATGCCGATGAAGCGATCGGTTTCACGCAAGGCCACGGCCCATAAGCCCCAGCCCCGCCCCGCGATCAGGTCGCCGCAGCGCCGCGCCATGGCATCGCTGGCCTCGCGCGACAGCGTGGAAGGAAAATATTCCATCACGCGGGGGTCGGCATTCAGGGCCGCGAACGGCGCCAGGTCGCTGTCGCGCCATTGCCGCAGCAGCAGCCGCGGCGTGACCAGTTCCATGATTTCCTGCATCGCTTACCTCCTCTCATAACCAGTCTTTACAGGCGGCTTACCTGCGGTAGGACAAGTCCGACGGCCACTTGGGCCGTGCGGCTACGTAATTTAAAAGTAACAATTGCTACCATTTCCTCATTGCATTGCTGTCCAATGCAGGCCGCCCCAGCGTCGCGGCAGTGTTCACTTTATCTTGAGGAGTTATCCATGTTTTCCACGTCCGTGTCCGCCCGCCTGTCTCCCCCACGTCCGCACCACCTTGCCTTGCGCGGCGCCATGATGCTGGGCGTATTGGGCGTCGCCACGGCCGCCGCCACGGCACGGGCGGAACCGTCGCCCACCCTGGACCGCGTCAGCATTTCCGTGGGCGCCTTCGCGGCCGATCCGCGCATCAATGTCGGTGCCGACACGGAGTTTGGCCGCATCGACGCGCCCGAATCGAAGCCCAGCCGCACGACGATACCCCGCATCAAGGCCGAATTGCTGATCGGCGACCACCATGGCCTGGCATTCGACTACTACCGCTACGACAAATCCTACACCCCCACCCTGACGGGCCAGACCACCATCAATGGCCAGCCCGTCACGGGCACGGCCACCGCGGACGCGGACCTGAAGCTGGACCTGGCCAAGATGTCCTACCGCTGGTGGCTCGGCAGCGGCAACGACACCTTCGGCATCGGCCTGGGCGCCGCCTACTATAATGCCAACCTGAACGGCACGGCCACCGGCGTCGTCAATGGCGAGACGGCCACGGCGCGCGATTCCATCGGCGAACATGCATTCGCGCCGCTGCTGGAAGTGGGCTGGCGCCACGCCTTCACGCCGGACTTGCGCATGTATGCGGAAGCGTCGGGCATCAAGAAAAATGGCGGGCGCATCAACGGCCACATTTATGGCGGCAATATCGGCGTCGAGTGGTTTCCATTCAAAAACATCGGCTTCGTCGCCGACTATGGCATCTCGAAAATCAAGCTGCACCGCGACAGCGAACGCGACGCGGACTTGAACGTGCGCCTGACGGGACCGTCGGCGTATGTGAAAGTACGCTTCTAACCCCTTCAGCCACCGCTTTCCGCACGACAGCGCGGCAAGCCTGATCCGGCCACGGCGCCAGTCCCCCGGCGCCGGCATTTCAACAGAATCACACCATCGCCGCAGGCCCGCTTGCTCGCTGTAAGCGCCGGCCGGCGCGTCACCGGTCCCGCCCCAGGCCAGGAGCACACGCATGCGCTGCGTGATCCTGGCTCCGCGTCATTCATGCCGGCTCTCCCGCATTTCATCCCCGCATTGTCGCCTCTTGTCGCAAACATCTTATTTTTTATCCAATTGACGATACATTATTGTTTTTAAGTAACATCCGCCATCGCGGTTGACGAGAAGGGCGATCCCCTTGCACAGACCGGCAGACATGCATCTGCCGGCTTTCACCCCAAGCTCAGGAGAGTGCTGCACATGCTATCGATCAAACAGCTGAACAAAACGTATGCCAATGGCGTCAAGGCCATCAACAATGTCAGCCTGGACATTCCGAATGGAATGTTCGGCTTGCTGGGACCGAATGGCGCGGGCAAGTCCTCGCTGATGCGTACCATCGCCACGCTGCAAGATCCCGATAGCGGCAGCATCCATTTCGATGGCCTCGACGTGCTCAAGGACAAGACAGAACTGCGCCGCCAGCTCGGCTACCTGCCGCAGGATTTCGGCGTGTATCCGAAGGTCAGCGCGGAAACCCTGCTCAACCACTTTGCCGTCCTGAAAGGCTTGACGGAAAAGGGCGCGCGCAAGGACGCCGTGCACGCCCTGTTGCAGCAGACCAATCTGTGGGAAGCGCGCAAGCGCAACCTGAGCACGTATTCGGGCGGCATGCGCCAGCGCTTCGGCATCGCCCAGGCGCTGCTGGGCGCGCCGCGCCTGGTGATCGTCGATGAACCGACGGCCGGCCTGGACCCGGAAGAACGCAACCGCTTCCTGAACCTGCTGGCGAAGATCGGCGAGCAGGTGGTGGTGATCCTGTCGACGCACATCGTGGCCGACGTGACGGACCTGTGCCCGCGCATGGCCATGATCGTCAAGGGCGAAGTGCTGGTGCAGGGCGAGCCGCAGGCGGCCATCGACACCTTGCGCAACAAGGTCTGGCGCCGCAGCGTCACCACGGATGAACTGGCGCAATACCAGCAGTCGCACAATGTGCTGTCGACGCGCCTGGTGGGCGGCAAGCCGCAGATCAATGTGTTTGCCGAGAGCCAGCCCGACAGCGGCTTCACGCCATTTGCCGCGACGCTGGAAGACGTGTACTTCTTGCACGTGAACAACGCTGCCCGCCATGGCGCCGCCGCGCCGGCCGCAGTCGCCGCGTAAGGGGCCGCCATGTGGAAGGAATTTTTCAAGTTTGACCTGGCCTACCAGCTGAAACAGCCGCTGCTGTGGGTATTTGCCGTCATCCTGGCCCTGATGGCCTTTGGCGCCACCAGCAGCGATTCGATCCAGATCGGCGGCGCCATCGGCAACATCAACCGCAATGCGCCCACCGTGGTGGCGCAACTGCTGGCGATCTTCAGCCTGCTGGCGATGTTGCTCGTCACCGTCTTCATCGCCGGCGCCGTGCTGCGCGACAGCGACTTCGGCATGGCCGACATGCTGTTCGCCACGCCCATGCGCAAGTGGGACTACCTGTTCGGCCGCTTCGGCGCCGGCTTTGTCGCCTGCCTGGCGATCTTTGTCTGCATCGCCTTCGGCACCATGCTCGGTCCCCTGATGCCCTGGGTCGACCCGCAGCGCGTGGGCGCGTTTGCGCTGCACACGTATGCGTGGAGCTTCGCCGTCCTGGTGATCCCGAACCTGCTCTTCATCGGCGCCCTGCTGATGCTGCTGGCGGCCACCACGCGCTCGATGCTGCTCGTGTATGTGGGCGTGCTGGGCTTTTTCGTGCTGTGGGGCACGGCGGGCGCCTTCACGCGCGACATCAACAATGAGTGGATCGCCGTGCTGCTCGACCCGTTCGGCATCCGCGCCTTTGGCCGCATGACGCGCTATTTCACGGCGGCCGAGGCGAATGCGGGCCTGCCGCCGCTGTCCGGCTTCCTGCTGGCCAACCGCCTGTTATGGCTGGGTATTGCCGCCGTGCTGTTTACCGCCACCGTGCTGCTCTTCAAGCCGCAGCGCGCGGGCACGGGCAAGCGCCTGTTCGGCCAGCACAAGGCATCAGCGGACGCAGCCTTCGCCGCGGCGCCGTCGCAGCTGCCGCGCAGCGTCCCCGCGTTTACCGCCGCAACGGCCTGGCGCCAATGGTGGCAAATCCTGCGCTTCGACGCGGCCGGCGTCCTCAAGAGCTTGCCCTTCCTCGTCATGCTGCTGTTCGGCGTGGCAAACCTGATTGCCGGCGCAAATGTCGGCAAGAATATGTACGGCACGGCCGTGTATCCGATGACGCATTTGATGTTGCAACAGATCAGTAACAGCTTCAGCTTCCTGTTGATCATCATCGTCACGTTTTACGCGGGCGAACTGATCTTCAAGGAGCGGCAGGCAAGGATCGCCGACGTCAGCGACGCCATGCCCGTGCCCAACTGGGTGCCGCTGCTGGCCAAATGCACGGCCTTGCTCGGCGTCATCGGCGGCTATCTGCTGGTGGGCGTCATCGCGGTCATCGGCTTCCAGCTCGTCAAGGGCGGCGCCCCCGTGGAACTGGGGCTGTACCTGAAAGGCACCCTGCTGGGCGCCCTCGCCTTCGTGCTGATGGGCTTGTGCGCGCTCACCCTGCAAGTGCTGGCCAACAACAAGTTCATCGGCTACCTGCTGGTGATCCTGCTGATGGTGGCGCAAGCCGTGCTGGGCATGCTGCACTTTGAACACAAGCTGTACAACTTCGCCAACTTGCCTGCGATCCAGTACTCGGACATGAACGGCTATGGCCACTTCCTGACCGGCTGGGCCTGGTTCGCGCTGTACTGGAGCCTGTTTACCGTGGCCCTCGTCATGCTGGCGCAGGCATTCTGGGTGCGCGGCCTGTCCGCCGGCTGGCGCGCGCGCCTGCGCCTGGCCGGCCAGCGCCTGCGGGGCCGTACGGGCGCCGCGCTGGGCCTGGTGCTGCTGTGCTGGGCCGGCACCGGTGGCTGGATCTTCTACAACACCAATATGCTGAATCAATACGAAACGTCGGACCGCACCATGGACAAGCAGGCGCGCTACGAAAAATTGTACAAGCAGTACAAGGACTTGCCGCAGCCGAAGATCACGGATGTGCAGGCCGACGTGGATATCTATCCCGAGCAACGCAAGGTGTTAATCAAGGGTCACTACGTGCTGCAAAACAAGACGGGCCAAGCGCTCGATACCTTGCGCATCCAGCGCGATCCGGAACTGCAGACGGCGTGGCTGAACCTGCCCGCGCACAGGGTCGAACTGGATGACAGGGAACTCGGTTTCAGCATCCTCAAGCTGGCCCAGCCCCTGGCGCCGGGCGCCAGCTTGCCGCTGGATTTCACGGTGGCCGTCACGCACCGGGGCTTTACCAACAGCGGCGCGCCCAACCAGGTCAACCTGAATGGCAGCTTCTTCAACAACCAGGCTTATTTCCCCCACTTCGGCTACGTGCAGGACATGGAGTTGATAGACCGCAACGAGCGCCGCAAGCGGGGCCTGGGCGAGCCGCAGCGCATGGCCAAGCGGGAAGACGCATCCGCCTATGGCAACACGGTCTTCGGCGGCGAAGCGGACTGGATCCATTTCGACACCACGGTCTCCACCAGCGGCGATCAGATCGCCCTGGCACCCGGCTACCTGCAAAAAAGCTGGGAACAGGATGGGCGCCGCTATTACCGCTACAAGATGGACCAGCCGATGATGCCATTCTTTGCATATCTGTCGGCCCGCTGGGAAGTCAAAAAAGGCGACTGGCGCGGCATGCCGATCGAAATTTATTTCGATAGGAAACATGGCTACAACACGGAGCGCATGATCACGTCCGTGCAAAAGTCGCTCGACTACTACACCACCGAGTTCACGCCCTACCAGCACAAGCAGGTGCGCATCCTCGAGTTCCCCGGCTACCAGACGTTTGCGCAATCGTTCGCCAATACGATTCCGTATTCGGAAGGCATCGGCTTCATCGCCGACTTGCGCGACAAGGACGACATCGACTACGTGTTTTACGTCACCGCGCATGAAATGGCGCACCAGTGGTGGGGCCACCAGGTCATCGGTGCCAATGTGCAGGGTGCCAGCATGCTGATGGAATCGCTGGCGCAATACTCGGCCCTGATGGTGATGGAAAAGGAATACGGACGCGACAAGATGCGCCGCTTCCTGCGCTATGAACTGGACCGCTACCTGAGCGGACGCGGCGGCGAAGCCATCGAGGAACAGCCGCTGGCGCGCGTGGAAGGCCAGCAATACATCCACTACAACAAGGGCAGCCTGGTGTTCTACCGCCTGCGCGACGAGATCGGCGAAGCCGCCTTGAACCGTGCCCTGAAACGCTATCTGCAAGACAAGGGCTACCAGCAGGCGCCGTTCACCACCGCGTCGGAACTGCTCGCGTACATCCGCGCCGAAGCGCCGCAGGACAAGCAGGCGCTGATCACGGACCTGTTCGAGAAGATCGTCTTCTACGACAACCGCGTGACGCAGGCGACAGCCGTGCAGCGCAAGGATGGACAATGGGATGTCACCGTGCAATTGCACCTGGCCAAACTGGAATCGGATGGCAAGGGCAAGGAAAGCCTGCGCGCCTACGACGAGCCGGTGGAAATCGCCATCTTCGCGCGCGCGCCCGGCGCCAAGGAAAAGGATGAAAAAGTCTTGTTCACGGACAAGCGCGTCTTGCAGGGCAGCGACCCGGTGCTGACCATCACGGTGAAGGACAAACCGTTCGACGTGGGCGTCGATCCGTACAACAAGATGATTGACCGGGTCGCGCGCGACAACCGCAAGGAAGTCAGCATACACTAAGCCCGAACCAGGCCAGGCGAGCCTTGACCCAACGCAAACAGGCCGCGCCATCGACGATGACGCGGCCTGTTTTTCATGCGTTGCCTGTGCGCGATCAAGCCATCAACGGTACACGAGGCCACCATCGATCAATGGCGCCTGGCCCGTCATGTAATCGGCATCGGGTCCGGCCAGGAAGGACACAAGGCCGGCCACATCGTCGGGCGTCTCGGCGCGTCCCAGCGCGATGCCGTCCACGTATTTCCTGTACGTGGCGCCCAGCTCGGCGCCCGTCAGCTCGGCCATGCGCTTGTCGATCTCGACCCACATGTCCGTGCCGACGACGCCGGGGCAATACGCATTGACGGTGATGCCGTCGGCCGCCAGTTCCTTGGCCGCCGCCTGCGTCAGTGCGCGCACGGCAAACTTGGTGGCCGAATACACGCCCAGCAAGGCGAAACCGTCATGCCCGGCGATCGAGCACGCATTGATGATTTTGCCTTTCTGCTGGCGTGCCTTGAAGCTCTTGGCTGCCGCCTGGATGCCCCACAGGGTGCCCTGCACATTGATGCGCATGATGCGGTCGACTTCTTCCGGCGTCACGTCGAGCAGCGGCTGCACTTGCGCGATGCCGGCGTTGTTGACGATGATGTCGAAGCCGCCCAGTTCCCTCTCGGCAAACGCCACCGCCTCGGTCACCTGGTGCAGCTGCGACACGTCGGCGATGCAGGTGACGGCGCGGCGTCCCAGCGCGCGCACTTCGGCGGCGACGCGGTCCAATTTCTCCTGGTTCAGGTCGACGAGCGCGATATCGGCGCCATCCTTGGCCAGGCGCAAGGCGATGGCCTTGCCGATGCCTTGCGCGGCCCCCGTGACCAGCGCGACTTTTCCGGAAATACCCATATTGCGTTCCTTTCAGTACAGGGAAGATGAGCTGCAAAACCGGTCCGGCACTGCGGCGCCTGCGGCCGGTTTCGCATCGAAGAGACGCTTCAGCCTACATGAAATTTTCAATCCGCCGCCTCTTGAAACGTGCGCGGCCGGAAAAAGCGCGCAGGTCAAGAAAGGTGGAAAAAAACGCGCCGCAGCATGCCATTACGCGCGCCATACACGCACCCCATGCGCGCACTGCCGTACTGGCACATGGCGGCAGCTGGCGTAAGATGGACGGTATCGCCAGCGCACGCTGGCACCACGTTCAAGGAGAAACGCATGCTGCACCGCCACCTGCCCATCCGCGCCAGCCTGCTGCTGGCAGCGCTCGCCTTTGGCACACCGGCCTGGAGCGCCGATCCCGTCCACAAGGAAAGCGTGGCATTGACGGCGAACAAGGCCGCGCATCGCGTCACGGGCAAGATCAAGGGCTACGCCACGGCCGAATACACGCTGACGGGCAAGGCCGGCCAGACCCTCAGCGTCAAGCTCAAGACCAATCAATCATCGAATTACTTCAACATCCGCCAGGCCGGCCAGGACGACGCCCTGTTCGTCGGTTCGAGCAACGGCAACACTTTCCAGGCGAAGCTGCCAGCCGATGGCGAGTACACGGTGCAGGTGTATTTGATGCGCAACGCGGCGCGCAGGAATGCGGTGGCCAGCTACACCCTGGAGATGGGCTTGCGCGATTAAGCAGGGAACGGCCGGCGCACTCAACGCTCATCTCACGGCGCGACGCGGTCGATGCGGCCTGCATAACAGCCCCGCTTGGCGTTATGGACGTGAATATAACTGACGTCCGGATGGCCGAATAACTGCGCGATGACGGTTTCCACGGCCGCGCCGTCCACCACCTCGGCATCGAGCATCATGCCATCGGCAGCATAGGCGCGCAGCGACAACAGCCGCAGCCGCATCGATTCGGGCACCTGATTGACGGCATCGTACGCTTGCGTAGCCCCCTCGCGCACATAGATGGCGTGGGAAGCCCGGTATGGCGTCATGGCGGGCTGGCACACATGATTGAGCAACAACACGGTTTCGCCCAGTTCGGCTTCCACCATTTCTATGCGGTCAGGAAAGCCAGGTTTTTGGTCGACCGCATGGCGCCGCATGCCGAGCGCCATCAATTCGGCATCGGATAAGGCAAAAAAGGGTAGAAAAGGCTCGGGCGACAAACCCGTGATGCGAAAATCCATGCTGTTCTCCGGCCGTGTCAACACCACCATCAAACCAGCATCCGGCCAGCGCCGCCACCCGCTTCTTGCTGTGGAATTCGACAGTCCGCCCCGGATTGCTGTCTACCGCCGTTGCATAAAAAAAGCCGGCTTCACTGATGAAGCCGGCTTTTTTATTGTCTGACACAGGGCGTCAGAACGGCGGATTTAAAATGGAATATCGTCATCCATGTCCGAGAAGTTCGGTGCTGGCTTCGGTGCCGGGCGTGGCGCCGGTGCCGGAGCTGGACGTGGGGCTGGCGCCTGGCGCGGGGCCGGGGCTTCGTAGCCGCCGCCACCGCCGTAGCTGTCATCGCCACCGCCGGCGTCGCCGCCCATGCCGGAACGACCGCCCAGCATTTGCATCTGTTCCGCGATGATGTCGGTTGCGTACTTCTCGACGCCGTCCTTGTCCGTGTATTTACGGGTTTGCAAGCGACCTTCGACGTAGACGGACGAACCTTTTTTCAGGTATTGGCCGACGATTTCCGCCAGGCGGCCGAAGAACGAAATACGGTGCCACTCTGTCAATTCTTTTTGTTCGCCCGTGTTGCGGTCCTTCGATTTGTACGAAGTGGCCACGGCGATGTTGGCGATCGCGTCGCCGCTAGGCATGTAGCGGATTTCCGGGTCACGGCCCAGATTGCCGACGATGATGACTTTGTTGACTGATGCCATGAATAACTCCTGATGAACTGCGGCGGGAGCCGGAACTCGCGCGCGTTAGATTTTTTGCTAAACGAGGATTATAAGCGACTAGCCCGCGCAAAGCACACGCTTTATAAGCGCCGCCACGAGCTTGCGGCGGCACGTTTTTTTCACGGCAGGTGAAAACAAGAAACTTGAATACTGGTATTATATACAGTGTTTAAACGTCTGCACGCATCTGTATCAATCTTTCCCGGGGCACGCTGGCCTGGCGGCGCAATCCGCCCGCAGCCGCCACAGGCATGCAGATCAAAACCCGGCTATAGTAACAGGTTGACCCGTTGTGGCTCCTCATCTGGCAGCTCCCGCAATGCGCCGGCCGCACCACTCACTGAAAGCAAGGCAATCACATGGAACAGATCCGCATTCGCGGTGCTCGCACGCATAACCTCAAGAATATCAATCTCGATTTGCCGCGCAACAAGCTGATCGTGATTACCGGCTTGTCCGGCTCCGGCAAATCGTCGCTGGCCTTCGATACGCTGTACGCGGAAGGCCAGCGCCGCTATGTCGAATCGCTGTCGGCCTACGCGCGCCAATTCCTGCAACTGATGGAAAAGCCCGATGTCGACCTGATCGAAGGGCTATCTCCCGCCATCTCTATCGAACAGAAGGCAACTTCGCACAACCCGCGCTCGACCGTCGGCACCGTGACGGAAATCCACGACTACCTGCGCCTGTTGTATGCGCGCGTGGGCACGCCATACTGCCCCGACCATCCGGAAAACGCGCTGGCCGCGCAATCCGTGTCGCAAATGGTCGACGCCGTGCTGGCCATGCCGGAAGACACCAAGCTGATGATCCTGGCGCCCGTCGTCGCCAACCGCAAGGGCGAACACGTGGACCTGTTCGAGCAGATGCAGGCACAGGGCTTCGTGCGCTTTCGCGTGCAAAGCGGCACGCATGCGGCAAAAATCTATGAAGTCGATGACCTCCCGAAATTAAAGAAAACGGAAAAACACACGATCGACGTCGTCATCGACCGCGTCAAGGTGAACCAGGACATCAAGCAGCGCCTGGCGGAAAGTTTCGAGACGGCACTGCGCCTGGCCGACGGCCGCGCCGTCGCCTACGAAATGGATACGGCCAAGGAACATGTGTACTCCAACAAGTTCGCCTGCAATGTGTGCGGCTATTCCCTGCAGGAACTGGAACCGCGTCTATTCTCATTCAACAACCCCATGGGCGCCTGTCCCGAATGCGACGGCCTCGGACACATTGAATTCTTTGACCCGAAACGCATCGTCGCGTTCCCGAATCTGTCGCTGGCCTCGGGCGCCGTCAAGGGCTGGGACCGCCGCAACCAGTTTTACTTCCAGATGCTGTCGAACCTGGCCGCCTATTACGAGTTCGACCTCGACATGCCGTTCGAACAGCTGGACTTGAATTCACAGCAGGCCGTGCTGTACGGTTCCGGCAAGCAAGTGATCCCGTTCAGCTATGTGAATGAACGGGGCCGCACCGTCATCAAGGAACACACGTTCGAAGGCGTGGTCAACAATCTGCAGCGCCGCTACCGCGAAACGGATTCGATGGCCGTGAAGGAAGAACTGGCCAAGTTCATCAATGAAAAATGCTGCCCGTCATGCGATGGCGCGCGCCTGCGCGTGGAAGCGCGCTTCGTCAAGGTGGGCACCGGCAAGCAGCAGCGCGCCATTTATGAAGTGGCGGCCAAACCGCTGCGCGAGACGCTGGAATTCTTTGAAAAGCTGAAATTGACGGGCGCGAAGAAAGAGATCGCCGACCGCGTGGTGAAAGAAATCATTTCGCGCCTGAAATTCCTCAACAATGTGGGCCTCGACTACCTGTCGCTGGACCGCAGCGCCGACACGCTGTCCGGCGGCGAAGCACAACGCATCCGCCTGGCCTCGCAAATCGGCTCCGGTTTGACCGGCGTCATGTATGTGCTCGATGAACCGTCGATCGGCTTGCATCAGCGCGATAATGACCGCCTGATCGAAACCCTGAAACACTTGCGCGACATCGGCAACAGTGTGCTGGTGGTCGAGCATGACGAAGACGCCATCCGCACGGCCGACTACATCGTCGACATGGGCATCGGCGCCGGTGTGCACGGCGGCGAAATCATCGCCGAAGGCACCTTGCAAGACATTTTGAAGAACAAGAAGTCGCTGACGGCGCAGTACCTGAACGGCAAGCTGAAAATCGCCGTGCCGGCCAAGCGCCACGCCAGCAATCCGGAAAAGCAATTGGTGATCACGGGCGCCACCGGCAACAATCTGAAAAAGGTGTCGCTGAGCTTGCCGGTAGGCTTGATGACGTGCGTCACGGGCGTGTCCGGCTCGGGCAAATCGTCGCTCGTCAACGATACCCTGTACCCGGCCCTGTCGCGCCATCTGTATGGTTCGCAGACGGAACCGGCGCCGCACGAATCGATCAGCGGCCTGGAACACTTCGACAAGGTCATCTCCGTCGACCAGGCGCCGATCGGCCGCACGCCGCGCTCGAATCCGGCCACGTACACGGGCTTGTTTACACCGATCCGCGACCTGTTCTCCACCGTGCCAACGGCCAAGGAACGCGGCTACAGCGCCGGGCGCTTCTCGTTCAACGTGAAGGGCGGACGCTGCGAAGCGTGCCAGGGCGATGGCGTGATCAAGGTCGAGATGCACTTCTTACCCGACGTCTACGTGCCGTGCGACGTCTGCCACGGCAAGCGCTACAACCGCGAAACCCTGGAAGTCCAATACAAGGGCAAGAACATCACGGAAGTGCTGGGCATGACGGTGGAAGAGGCGCATGAATTCTTCAAGCCCGTACCGTTGATCGCGCGCAAGCTGCAAACCCTGCTCGACGTGGGCCTCGGCTACATCAAGCTGGGCCAGAGCGCCACCACGCTGTCGGGCGGCGAGGCGCAGCGCGTGAAACTGTCGCTGGAACTGTCCAAGCGCGACACGGGCCGCACCCTGTACATCCTCGATGAACCGACGACGGGCTTGCACTTCCACGATATCGACTTGCTGCTGAAAGTCATCCACCGCCTGCGCGACCAGGGCAACACCCTCGTCATCATCGAACACAACCTGGACGTCATCAAGACTGCCGACTGGATCGTCGACCTGGGTCCGGAAGGCGGCGCCGGCGGCGGGCAAATCATCGCCACGGGGACGCCGGAAGACGTGTCGCTGAACCCGGCCAGCGTGACGGGTAAATACCTGGGGCCGCTGCTGCAGCAGTAAGTGCCGGTTTGCCGGCGTGCTGGAAATGGAGGGCCGTCTGCACGAAACGACGCTGCTGCCGCCATCCTTTCCGGCAGCAAAACCTGGCCGGTGCCCGAAAATGAACGATGACGCCAAGCTGCGCTATTTCGTGCCGGCCATGTCTCGCTGAACCGACAAGCCACAAAAAAAACGGCGCGGATTGCTCATGCAATCCGCGCCGTTTCTCTTTTTGCTAGCACGCCAGTCATTGCCAGCGTGTCATTTATAGCACGCCAGTCTATGCCGGCGTGTTTCTCCCCCACTATTAAACCTTATGCACTCAGCCGCTTTTCCAGCGCAGCCTTGTGATCTGCCAATTCTTGCGGCAGATGATACGCGAGTTTTTCAAACAACTCCGTATGCAATTTCAATTCTTCCACCCACGCGGCCTTGTCGATCGAAGTGATGGTGTCGAACTGTTCTTGCGTGAATGGCAAGCCATCCCAGTTCAGGTCGCCATACTGCGGCGTCGTGCCGAACAGGTTTTCCACGCCGCCTGCCTTGCCTTCGATGCGCTCCAGCATCCACTTCAGCACGCGCATATTGTCGCCGAAGCCAGGCCAGACGAACTTGCCCGCCTCGTCCGTACGGAACCAGTTGACGCAATAGACCTTCGGCAGGGCGGCCGGGTTGACCTTACCCACCTTGACGCCCATGTCCAGCCAGTGCTGGAAGTAATCGCTCATGTTATAGCCGATAAACGGCAACATGGCAAATGGATCGCGGCGCACGACACCCATCTGGCCGACGGCAGCGGCCGTCGTTTCCGAGCCCATGGTGGCGGCCATGTAGACGCCTTCGACCCAGTTGCGCGCTTCCGTCACCAGCGGCACGGTGGTCGAACGGCGGCCACCGAAGATGAAGGCCGAGATCGGCACGCCGGCCGGGTCGTCCCAGGCCGCGTCGATGACCGGGTTTTGCGTTGCCGCAACAGTGAAGCGGGCATTCGGATGCGCGGCCTTGGTGCCGGAGGCCGGCGTCCAGTCCTTGCCCTGCCAGTCGATCAGGTGGCTTGGTGCTTCCTTGGTCAAGCCTTCCCACCACACGTCGCCATCGTCCGTCAGCGCCACGTTGGTGAAGATCGTGTTGTCGCGCATGGACGCCATGCAGTTGTAATTGGTTTTTTCGTTGGTGCCCGGCGCCACGCCGAAGTAGCCGGCTTCCGGGTTGATCGCGTACAGGCGGCCATCGGCGCCCGGCTTGATCCAGGCGATATCGTCGCCGATGGTGGTTACTTTCCAGCCGTTAAAACTTGCCGGCGGAATCAGCATGGCGAAGTTGGTCTTGCCGCAAGCCGACGGGAAGGCAGCCGCCACGTAATGCTTCTTGCCTTCCGGCGACTCCACGCCGAGGATCAGCATGTGTTCTGCCAGCCAGCCCGGGTTGCTGTCGGACGCTTGCGCTTCCTGGTAGCCCATGTTCGAGGCGATGCGCAGGGCGAAGCATTTCTTGCCCAGCAAGGCGTTGCCGCCGTAGCCGGAACCGAAGGACCAGATTTCGCGCGTTTCCGGGAAATGCACGATGTACTTGGTGCTGTTGCACGGCCATTTCACGTCTGCCTGGCCGGCGGCCAGCGGCGCGCCCACGCTGTGCACGCAGGGCACGAACTCGCCATCGGTACCCAGCACGTCATACACGGCACGGCCCATGCGGGTCATGATCTTCATGTTGACGGCCACGTAAGGCGAGTCGGACAGTTCCACGCCGATGTGCGCGATCGGCGAGCCCAGCGGACCCATCGAGAAAGGCACGACGTACATGGTGCGGCCGCGCATGCAGCCGTCGAACAGGCCGTTCAGAGTGTGGCGCATCTCGCCAGGCTCGGTCCAGTTGTTCGTCGGGCCGGCCGCTTCTTTCGTTGCCGAGCAGATATAGGTACGGTCTTCGACGCGGGCCACGTCGCTCGGGTCGGAGCAGGCCAGGTAGGAATTCGGGCGTTTTTCCGCGTTGAGTTTTTTCATGGTGCCGCTGGCAACCATCTCGGCGCACAGGCGCTCGTACTCTTCCTGCGAGCCATCGCACCAGTAGATGCGCTCGGGCTTGGTCAGCGCGGCAATGTCGGCTACCCAGTTGATCAGTTTCTGTTGTTTAATATAAGCTGGGACGTTGAGTGCGGCGACGCCACCCATGACGGGCTGATTCATATTACCTCCAATACCAATAAAAGAAATTCTGGTCGTTCCGGCAAGACAGGCAGCATCGTTGAGAGGTGGCTGCGGCTCACTGCGGGCGGCAAGGTCACGCCGGCAGGGCTCTGGTGTCGTGTCAGCCGCGGCGTTCGCGCCGGCGGCATTTATCTGGAGCATGCTCCAGACTTGCTGGAACATTGTGCGCTCCATTTGCACTTCGTTCATCAGGAAGCGTCAAAAGTGCCGGCGATTGTACACCCGCAAAACAGCTATTCTCGCAAAAATGTAGGAGAATAGCTTGACTAATGTAGTAGGCTATTCAGCATTTCCCGTATCCTGTTATTTCCCTACCAAATCCTCACTAAAATCGGCCATCCACCATGAAAATTGCCATACTCGATGATTATCAGGATGCCGTGCGCAGCCTCGATTGTTTCAAATTGCTTGATGGACACGAGGTCAAAGTGTTCAGCAATACGGCGCGGGGCCTGGGCCAGCTGGCCATCCGCCTGGCGCCGTTCGATGCGCTGGTGCTGATCCGCGAACGCAGCAGTTTCAACCGGGCATTGCTGTCGAAACTGCCGAACCTGAAACTGATTTCACAGACGGGCAAGGTCAGCGGGCACATCGACGTGCCGGCCGCCACGGAACTGGGCATCGCCATCGCGGAAGGCATCGGCTCGCCCACGGCGCCGGCCGAGCTGACGTGGGCCCTGATCATGGCGGCGCAGCGCAAGATCGTGCCCTACGCACAGCATTTGCAGGAAGGACTGTGGCAGACGGCGTCGCTGGAACCGGCGCGCAACACCTTGGGCACGGTACTGAAGGGGCGCACCCTGGCGATCTGGGGCTACGGCAAGATCGGCCAGCTGATCGCCGGCTATGGCCGCGCCTTCGGCATGACCATCCTCGTCTGGGGCAGCGAAGCGAGCCGCGCGGCAGCCGTGGCGGCAGGCGACACGGCCGCCCCATCGCGCGAGGCCTTCTTCGAACAGGCCGACGTGCTGACCCTGCATTTGCGCCTGTCCGACGCCACGCGGGGCCTGGTGACGGCAGAGGACCTGGCGCGCATGAAGCCGAGCAGCCTGTTCGTCAACACGAGCCGCGCCGAACTGGTGGCGGAAGGGGCGCTGGAAGCGGCGCTGCCGCGGGGATGCCCGGGCGCGGCTGCGCTGGACGTGTTCACGGACGAACCCTTGCCGCCCGGCTCGCCGCTGTTGCTGCTGCCAAATGTGCTGGCCACGCCACACCTCGGCTATGTCGAGCGCGACAGCTATGAGCTGTATTTCCGCTACGCCTTGCAAAACATCGTCGATTTTGCGCAGGGTCAATGTACGCGCCTGCTCAATCCCGCGGCGCTGACGCATGCGCGGCAAGCCCCTCAGGAGCGCTGAAATCCCTTCAGCAGGTCCGGCGTGCCCGTCAGGCTGATGGCGGGCGCGGGCAGCACATGGCGGCCGCGCCACAAGCCGGCCCAGCCGGGTGGCCAGGCGATCGCCGGCCCCGCATACGGCGCCACGCCGGCGCGCACGGCAACCACCGGCACGGGCGGCATGTCCTGCAGCGGTGCGCCATCGGCCCGCTGCATGTCCAGGCTATACATATAGTCCGGCAGCAAGGCGTCGCAGACGCGGGCAAACCACTCGCTGTGGTCGTCGTCGCGGCCCAGCGCCTGCGCCAGCCCCTGCGGGTCGAAGCGCGCCAGCGCGTCGATCAGTTCGCCCGTGGAGGCGCCGGGCGAATCGCCCCAGCCCATCACGGGATTGACGTTGTAGTCGGCGCCCGAGCCATACCAGCCTTCGCGCCATGGCCGCTGCATCCAGTCGCGCGGCCCCGTAAACAAATGCCAGCGCCAGTGCAGGCCCGACGGTTTCGGCCAGGAATACAGGTACAGTTTTTGATAGCCGGCCTGGTGCAGTTCGCGCACCATGGCCATCAGGCGCGCGTGCGGCATGCGGTCGGGCGGCGCGCGGCGAAACAGGATGGGTTCGCCATCGGCGAACTGCACGTCGTCGGTCGACAGGTTCAGGTCCAGGGTGCGCGCTTCGCTGCCGAATCGCGCGGCGATCCAGCCCGTCAGCAGATTGACGGACGTGATCACGCCATAACCGCGGTGGCGGTGAAAAATGACGGTGCCGGGTGCGAGCGCTTTCATACGGGAGTCGGGCCCTTGGGCGAACAAAGAAACAAGTGTACTCACAGATGGCCGAATTTTCCAGACGCGGCGCAAGGCTATCGCCATCAGCGCTACCCGCATCGAACCGGTCATTGACGCAATCGTGGCAATCCACGATATCATGCGCGTCATTCTCCACTGACATCGTGACCACATCATGACTTTGCGCATACTCGCCACCGGCGGCACTTTCGACAAACACTACAACGAATTGAACGGCACCCTGGGCTTTTCCGACAGTCATTTGCCGGCAGCGATCGCCCGCGCGCGCATGACGGCGCCCGTGGCGCTGGAACAATTGCCGCTGCTCGACTCGCTCGACATGCAGGATGCGGATCGCCAGCGCGTGCTGGCCTCATGCCGCGCGGCACAGGAAAAAGCCATCGTCATCATCCACGGCACCGATACCATGCGCGAAACGGCGCAGGTACTGGGCGCGGCGAATCTGCAGCAGACGGTGATCCTGACGGGCGCCATGATTCCGTACGAGATCGACAATTCCGACGCCTTGTTCAACCTGGGCTTTGCCTGCGGCGTGGCGCAAACCTTGCCAGCCGGCGTGTACGTGGCCATGAATGGCCAGATCTTCGCCTGGGACAATGTGCAGAAGAACCGCGCCGCCGGCGTGTTCCAGCCGCTGTAATGCCATTGCGCTGCGACAACGTCGCAGCGCAACAACAAAAATCTGCTGCAACATTTCCAGAAAAATAAAGAATTTGCCCATTAATTCCCATACGGAAATAAAGAAAGTAAAAAAACAATATATTTGTTCATAATTGCAATTTTTTCCTGGGGTTCAATGCTATATTCAGGTCATCGACTAACCCTTTCTGGGAAACCCATCATGACCAAGCGCAAATCGGCTGCACAACTGTTCCAACTGGGCGCCATGGCCGCCGCGTTTGCGCTGAGCGGCGCCGCCCACGCAACGACGAACCTGACGAATGAATACACCGTGACGGCATCGGCCACGGCCGCAGGCGCGAACACGTGGACCTTCGATTACAGCGTCTTGAACAATAACCAGGGCATCGGCGGCCAGACGGGCCTGGACGGCTTCACGATTTTCGTGCCCGTTTCCGCCACGCTGGTCAGCTCCACCGCCCCCGCGCCCTTGAATGGCGCGCCCGGCTTCTGGTCGCAAGGCACCAGCGCCCAGCTCGACCTGGGCGGCGACGGCTCGCAAAACCTCGTGGCGCCCTCGGGCTATGCCGCCTATACCTGGTGGGGCCAATACACGCAATCCGTGTACACGCCAGGCTCGACCGCCAACTTCAGCATTACCTTGAGCAATGTTGCCGTCGGCGCCAACACCGTCGGCATCAGCACCTATTTCGGCTATGGCGCCGCGACCGCACAATCTGCCAGCAACCAGTATGGCAATTACTCTACCTTTACCGGTACTTTCGCTTCACCGGTGGCCGCAGTGCCTGAACCGGAAACATACGCCATGCTGCTGGCCGGCCTCGGCCTGGTCGGCTTCATGGCGCGCCGCAGAAAGACAGGCAAGCAAGCCGCCTGACTTCCACTCTGCAGCACCTCGACAAGCCCGCTTTCAGCGGGCTTTTTTTACATTTTTTTACTTTGCATAAATTCCGTAATGCAACAGTTTTCATCGAATTATTGTTGGCGAAACATCGAATTGCCAATACATTAATTTAATGTTGTAAAAAAACGCCATTATTCATTTTTTAAAACAGTGATATTTTGAAATATAAAACTGCGATTTAACAAATAAATTGAATATTCTTCAGTATCGGCGATTTCTTGCCAAATCCGACACGGTTGATATGCATTTTTCCTTGCTGAGAAGACATAATGTTTGTCTCGACAAGTCAAAAGTGCATTTATAACAATATTGCGCTAAGTAGTCTTCCACCTCCTTCCGATGTGGTTCCGCCTACCGTACACGCCGCCGCAGGCCATCTATCCGATGGCTTTATCGGTGCTCGTGTGCCGCTTGTCGTTATTAAAACTACTACGGAGTAATTGTTACAATGGCATTTAAAGAAAAAATTGGCGTGCGCAGCGTACGCCTGGCCCTGACCGTACTGGCAGGCAGCATGTTGTTCTCCGGCCAATCCATGGCGGACGAAGCAATTCAAAAAGTCGAAATTACCGGCTCGAGCATCAAGCGTATCGCCGTCGAAGGCGCATTGCCTGTGCAACGCCTGTCGCAAGAAGCCATCGCCAAATCGGGCGCTACATCGGTAGCCGACCTGATCCAGGCTCTGCCAGCCATGCAAGGTTTCACCATCGGCGCAGTCGCCGCTGGTTCCGACTCGGGCGGTAACACCAGTGCATCGCTGCACGGTATCGGCGAGTCCTATACCCTGGTACTGCTGAACGGCCGCCGCATCGCGCCACAAGGTTCGGGCACCACGGTCAACTTGAATGCCATTCCGATGAGCGCCGTTGAGCGCGTCGAGATCCTGACCGACGGCGCTTCGGCACTGTACGGCTCGGACGCCATCGCCGGCGTACTGAACTTCATCCTGAAGAAAAACCAGCAAGGCGCCACCCTGGAAGCCACCTACGGCGGTCCGGAAGACAAGGGCGGCAACGCCTGGAATACCAGCGTCACCTACGGTTTCGGCGACCTGGACGAAGACCGCTTCAACGTGCTGCTGTCGTACCGCCATGACGAGCAATCGAAACTGCGCGCCACCGACCGCAAGTTCGCCGCCAGCTCCTTCGTGCCATTCAGCCGCAACGGCAAGAACTACATCTGGGATCGCACCAGCACCTCGGCTTCGCCGGCCGGCGCCACCGTTGCCTACAACAGCGGCGCTCCGTCGACCGCATTTTCGCCGTACCTGGCGCAACATAACGGTACCGCCTGCCCTGACGGCTTCGAGATCACCACCGCCAATCCACGCGCTTGTGGCTTCGACACCGGTTCCACCGTGGAAATCGTGCCGCAATCGAAACGCGACAGCCTGTTCTCCAAAGCAACGTACAAGCTGAACGACAACCTGAACGCGTTCGCCGAACTGGCCTACTCGCGCTACGACCTGACGGCGCGTATCGCCGCCAATCCTATCCCGATTTCGATCGCCAAGGACAGCGCGCTGTACAACACCTATGTGTCGCCATACCTGACGCCAGCGCAACGCGCCGACGTCAAATCCGTGACGGCCAACTACCGCAGCACCGACTTCGGCCTGCGCGCCAGCAACACCATCACCGAAACCAAGCACGTCGTGCTGGGCGTTGAAGGCGAACTGGGCGCGTGGAACTTCGAAAGCGGCCTGACCTGGTCGCAAAACTCGATCGACGAGCGCTACACGGGCGGTTACCAGAAAAACCAGGCGTTCAAGGATATCCTGGCCAATCCGGAATTCAACCCGTTTGCAGCGACGCAAAAGCCATCCGTGCAAGCGCAAGTCGCAGGCGCGCAATTCGTCGGTTCGGTGCGCACCGCATCGACCACGATGCGCGGCCTCGACACGCACGGTTCGCGTGAACTGTTCGACCTGCCAGGCGGCAAAGCCAGCCTGGGTATCGGTGGCGACTACCGCACCTATACCTATGAGCAATCGCCAGGCAGCAATGCCACCGGCGACGACATCTACAGCTTCAACACGAAGGCTGCCTACGACATGAGCCGCGACACCTACGGCGCGTTCGTCGAGTTGCTGGCTCCGCTGACCAAGTCGTTCGAAATGACCGTTGGCGGCCGTCACGATGCTGTCAAGGCGATCGATGACAAGCTGAACCACAAAACTGTCGGCAAGAAAGACAGCGCCAATACCTACAAGGTATCGGCACGCTGGCAGCCGGTACAGACCGTGCTGATCCGCGGTTCCTACGGCACGGGCTTCAAGGCGCCAAGCATGCTGGAAATCGCCCAGCCGCTGGTCAACGCCGGCTTTACCGCCAAGAAATTTGACTGCCCATACCCAGGTTCGCCACTGTGCCGCGCGGAAGCAACGCAATACAACGCGGTATCGCAAGGCAATCCAGACCTGCAATCGGAAAAATCGAAGCAGTTCACCCTGGGCTTCCGTGTCGAGCCTAGCGCGGCCTTCTCGTTCGGCGCCGACCTGTGGGATGTGAAACTGCGCAATGCCGTCTCGGAAGTCTCCGAAGAGCAGGCATTTGCCGATCCGATCAAGTACGCGTCGAGCTTTGGCGAATACATCGAACCATCGACCGGCATCAAGTACTACGCATTCAAGAAACTGTCGGTCAACATCGGCAAGAAGGAATACCGTGGTATCGACTGGGATCTGTCGGCCAACCACAAGTTCTCCTTCGGTAAGCTGACGGCTCAGCTGAGCGGTACGCACATGTTGCACGCCAACTACACCAAGGCCGGTAGCGACAATATCTACACCAGCAACATGAACTTCTTCGGCGACACCAACGAAGTCACGTTCCGCAACCTGATGAAGCTGACGACGACCCTGGACACTGGCCGTCTGAGCAACACGGTCACCGTCAACTACCGTAACGGCTACACCGATGCTCCTGCGACCGTGTACAACCAGGAAACCAAGAAGGAAGAGAAAAACTTCCGCCTGCAAGTACCGTCGTACACGACGTTCGACTGGCAAGCGCGTTTCGCCTTTGACAAGCAAACCACGATCCGCGCAGGCATCAAAAACCTGTTCGACCGTGCACCACCGCTGTCGCTGCGCGCTTCGTCGGGCCACCAGATCGGTTTCGACCCACGCTACGCCGATCCAATGATGCGTTCGTTCTACATCACCGGCAACTACAAGTTCTAATTTGACGTTGTAAATTAGCTTGTCTGAAAAGCGCCTTGCACTTCACCGTGCAAGGCGCTTTTTTTATGCCGCAACATCGTCACAGGTGAAACTGCGCAGGCGAAAAAAAAGGAGCGTGAGCTCCTTTTCCGTACCGGCATGACGGCGTTTACGCGGTCGCTTCGCCGCCCAATGCCTCGACCACGTCGGCCATCAGCTTGCTCAGCTCGCCCGTCATCAGCATCACGTCGCCGTCGAAACGCTCTTCGTCGTTCTTCGTGCTCGATTCCGTTTCCTTGATCACGTCCAGCGGCTTGACGCTCTTGATGGCCAGCGACTCCGTCAGCACGAACGAGATCTTGTCGTTCCACGTCATGGCCAGGCGCGTGCACTGCTTGCCGGCCGCGATGTGGCGGCGCACGTCGTCCGCTTCCAGCGTGTGGCGCACATAGCGCACGGTGGCCTTGCTCTCGCCCGTGGCGCGCAATTCCGTATCCATGTCGACCGTGAAGCCGGCAGGCGCATCGTCGGCCTGCAGCCATTCCGTCATCACCGCCACCGGCGAGCGCTGCACGCGCAGGCTTTCCAGCGGCAGCTTGTCGACGGCTTTCAGCAGCAGCTTGATGACTTCATCGGCTTTTGCCGGGCTGGCGGCATCGACCACCAGCCAGCCATTGACGGGATCGATCCACGTCCAGACATTGCTGCGGATGCTGAAGGCGCGCGGCAGCAGTTCGTCGGCGACGCGCTCTTTCAATTCCTTCATGGCTTTCTTGCCCGGCGCAAAGCCTTGCGCTTCTTCCATTTCAGCGGCGCGGGCCTTGGCGACCTGGTTGATGACGGTGGCTGGCAGCAATTTCTTTTCCGTGCCCAGCAGGATCAGCATCTGCTTGTTGACCACGTGCACCAAACCGCCATTCGGGCGTGGCGTATCCCAGCCCTGGCGCATCAGATCCATGCTGGTCGCCGGCGTAAATTTGTTCGAGGACAGCGCCTCTTCCAGTTGTTCTGGCGTATAAGCCCATGGTGCGGGCAGGCGGTAAATCTGAAGATTCTTGAACCACATAGTTTTTGTCTTCCGTTTGTTTCAGTAGTGCCAGGGGAACGCCATTCTACACTTTCGACACGCTCATGCCGTCAAAGGCGCGGACTGGCGCGATGCTTGTACAACAGGATTGGTGGCCGCGCGATGCCGCTACAGGGCGGGAAACAGCTCGGCCTGGGCCGGCACCTGCCGCGTGACCAGGGCAGGATCGGACAGGGTCGAGATGCGCACGCCCAGCAGGCGGATTTTTTTCTCGAACGGCACGCGCCGCAAACAATCGCGGCTGGCACGCAGGATGGCGGCGGCATCCGCCGTGGCGCTGGGCAAGGTGACATCGCGCGTCACCGTGCTGAAATCCTCGAAGCGCAGCTTGATGCCCACCGTGCGCCCCGCCAGCGACTGCTTGTCGAGGTCGCCCGCCACGCGCGTGCACAGGCTTTCCAGCTTTTCCGACAGGGTGGCGCGGTCGCGCACCACCTGCAAGTCGCGCTCGAACGTCGTTTCGCGGCTGACGGACTTGGTTTCCCGGCTCGTCTGCACGGGGCGCTCGTCGATGCCCAGCGCCGCCTGCCGCAGCCAGCTGGTGTACACGTCGCCAAACTGCGTGCGCAGCATGGCCAGGTCGGCTTGCGCCAGCTGGCCGATGCTGACGATGCCCAGCGCTTCCAGCTTGGCCGTGGCCTTCGGCCCGATGCCGTTGATTTTTTTCGCCGGCAGCGGCCACACGCGCGTTGCCACATCCTCGGGCGACAGGATGGTCAGGCCATCAGGTTTTTCCAGGTCGGAACAGATTTTCGCCAGCAATTTGTTCGGCGCCAGGCCGATCGAGCACGACAGGCCCGTCGCCTCGGACACGGCCGCCTTCAGGCGCGCGGCCATGGCCGGCGCCTGCCCGCCATATTCCGTCAGGTCGACATAGATTTCATCGATGCCCACGTTCTGGATGATGGGGCACAGGTGGGCCACGGCCTGCTTGAAGCGGGCCGAGTACTCGCGGTACGCCTCGAAGTCGGCCGGCAGCAGGATGCTGTCCGGCGCCAGCTTGGCCGCCTTCATGATGCCCATGGCGGAAAACACGCCGAACGCGCGCGCCGCATACGTCGACGTGGTGACGACGCCGCGCCCCACGTAATCGCGCATGCGCGCAAACTGCCGCGTGCCATCTTCCTGCAGCACGGGCTGCTGCAAGCGGCCACCGCCGATGACGACGGCTTCGCCGCGCAATTCCGGATATTTCAGCAATTCAACGGACGCAAAGAAGGCATCCATGTCCAGGTGGGCAATCCAGCGGCGCGGCGCGGGTGACTCAGGAAATGTAGGGGCAGATAGGGTCAAGGGCACCTCGCGGCGGGATGCTGTTAAATACTGTTGTTATATACAGTATCGCTGGAAATGCCCGTGGATGCAAGCGCCGGCGCAGCATTGACTGAAATCATGATTGGCTTTTCTATTTAGCAAGAATAGAATCGCTGCACAACAACGAAACCTAGGGAGTTGCCTTGTCCACAGTACCTTACGCCTTACGCCGCCTGGCCGCCTGCTCATCCATCATGCCGGCCCTGCTGCTGTCCACGCTTTCGCCATCCGCGACAGCCGCCGACGCCGCCACCACCGTCGCCACGGCCACCGCACCCGTCGCAGCCCCCGTTGCCGCCAAGACAACATGGCAGGAAACACGCCACGGCACGGTCGTCACGGACGACTACCGCTGGCTGCAAAAGAAGAGCGATCCAGCCGTGATCGACTACCTGAATGCGGAAAACGCCTATACGGCGGCCGTCACGGCACCGATACAGCCGCTGGCCGACAAGGTGTATGCCGAAATCAAGGGCCGCATGCAGGAAGTGGACCTGTCCGTGCCTGCACGCCAGGGCAATTTCTACTATTACACGCGCGTGGAAGCGGGCAAGCAGTACCCTATCCATTGCCGCCGCCCTGTCGGCAAGGGCGGCGCCTATGATGCGCAAGCGCCTGAGGAAGTCCTGCTGGACCAGAATCAATTGGCCGAAGGCCAAAAATTCTTTGCCGTGCGCGCGTTTTCCATCAGCCCGAATGAACAGCTGCTGGCCTACACCACCGACACGACGGGTTTCCGCCAGTACGAATTGCACGTCAAGGATTTGAAGACGGGCAAGTTGCTTACCGACAGCATGCCACGCGTAACGTCGCTGGCCTGGGCGTCGGACAACGCCACCCTGATGCTGGCCCAGGAAGACGCCACCACCAAGCGTTCGGACCGCGTATTCCGCCTGGCCCTGGGCGGCACGCCGCAGCAGGTCTACCACGAGCCGGTGGAACAGTTCGCCATCAACGTGGGCCGCACGCACGACAAGCAATTCTTTGTGCTCACCTCGGGCAGCACGGATACGACGGAAGTGCTGCTGTTGCCAACCAACAAGCCGGAAGGCAGCTTCCAGCCCGTGCTGAAGCGCGAGAAGGGCCACCGCTACGTCGTCGAGCACCGCGACGGCCAGCTGTATATTCTGACCAACAAGGAGGCGAAGAATTTCCGCATCGTCAGCGCGCCGCTGTCGGATCCGCAGGCCCGGCACTGGAAGACGCTGGTGCCGCACAACAAGGATGCCGTGATCCAGTCCATCGACGTCTTCCAGGGCTACCTGGTGGTGATGGAAAAAGCGCGCGCCCTGAACCGCGCGCGCATCCATGATTTTGCGCAGAAGAACTGGAAAACCGTGCAGTTCGACGATGCCGTCTACCTGGCCAGCGCGGCCGGCACGCCGGAATTTTCCGCCACGCAATTTCGCATGTCCTACCAGTCACCCGTCACGCCGCCCACCGTCATCGACGTGAACATGCAAGATGGCAAGCGCACGGTGCTAAAGCAGCAGGAAATCGTCGGCGGCTTTGACGGCAGCCGCTACACCACGCAGCGCCTGTGGGTGAAGGCGCGCGATGGCGTGCAAGTGCCGCTGTGGATCGTCTACAAGAAGGGCGTCAAGCTCGACGGTTCCGCGCCGCTGCTGCTGTACTCGTATGGTTCCTACGGCATCTCGACGGAAGCCAGCTTTGCCATCAGCCGCATCAGCCTGCTGGAACGGGGCGTCATCTATGCGCAAGCGCATATCCGTGGCGGCACCGACATGGGCGAAGCCTGGCATGAGGACGGCATGCTGATGAAGAAGAAAAACACCTTCAATGACTTCATCGACAGCGCCGACTACCTGGTGCGCGAAAAATGGACGAGCCCGAACCGCCTGATCATCCAGGGCGGCAGCGCCGGTGGTCTGCTGATGGGCGCCGTCGTCAACATGCGTCCCGAACTGTTCCACGCCGTGCACGCGGCCGTGCCCTTCGTCGACGTGATGAACACCATGATGGACGCCAGCCTGCCGCTGACCACGGGCGAATACCTGGAGTGGGGCGACCCGAACCAGAAGGCGGCCTATGACTACATGCTCAGCTACTCGCCTTACGACAACATTGCACGTAAGAATTATCCCGCCATGCTGGTGACGACGGGCCTCAACGACAGCCAGGTCATGTACTGGGAACCGGCCAAATACGTGGCCAAGCTGCGCGCGTACAAAACGGACGGCAATCCCCTGCTGCTGAAAACGAATATGGGCGCCGGCCACGGCGGTGCCTCGGGCCGCTATAACGCCATCGCCGAAAACGCTTTTAATATGGCGTGGATGCTGTCGCAATGGGGCATCGACAGCTAAAACGGTAAAAAGTTGGAAAAAGCGCTTGCAGAAGGATTTTGCCCGTCCTATAATAGCGCCTCTTCCAGACGTGGTGACAAACGTCGGGATGGTTTTCTGAGACAAGCAACGGGTGCTTAGCTCAGTTGGTAGAGCGGCGCCCTTACAAGGCGTAGGTCGGGAGTTCGAGCCTCTCAGCACCCACCAAATCAGAAAACTGTCCAGTGCTTCATGGATCAGCAACACAGATCATACGAGCTTGGAGTGGTAGTTCAGTTGGTTAGAATACCGGCCTGTCACGTCGGGGGTCGCGGGTTCGAGTCCCGTCCGCTCCGCCAATAAAAGAAAAGCCCTTTGGTTCCTGGAACCGAAGGGCTTTTCCCATTTCCGCGCCAGAAAATGCGCCCCGCCTTCTCCTCCCCGGCATTTTTGCGCTTTTTCGCAAAAAAACCGCTTTTATCCCTCAAGAATAGTTGCACAAGCGGGAAGGCGCCCCCTATAATAGTGCCTCTTCCAGACGTGGTGACAAACGTCGGGATAGTTTTCTGGGTATGCGGGTGCTTAGCTCAGTTGGTAGAGCGGCGCCCTTACAAGGCGTAGGTCGGGAGTTCGAGCCTCTCAGCACCCACCACCAAACAGAAAATTATCCAGTGCTTCATGGATCAGCAACACAGATCATACGAGCTTGGAGTGGTAGTTCAGTTGGTTAGAATACCGGCCTGTCACGTCGGGGGTCGCGGGTTCGAGTCCCGTCCGCTCCGCCAATAAAAGAAAAGCCCTTTGGTTCCTGGAACCGAAGGGCTTTTCCCATTGTGGGGCCAGAAATACATCAGCGCTCTTGCCGACTCTGCCGCTCCTGCCTTGCTGCACCTGCCCCGCCATCTTCCCCCCCTACCTTGCGCCTGCGCCTGGCCCATCATGCGCTGCTGCAATTTGTCCCCAGCCTGGCCAGTTCCATGGAAATCCTCGTCTTCCTGGCCGCGCCCGTCTTGCTGGGCCTGCTCAGCGTCATCGCCCTGCCCGGTTTTCTTGCCTTGCCTTGAGCGCCACCGGAGGCGAATGATGGCATGGACTGCCTCGTCCCCCGTCCTGCAAGTCGAGCATCTCGATTTTCATTTCCCCACGCGCAGCGTGTTCCAGGGCTGCCGCCAGCCATTCGGCGCCGGCGTCACCTGGCTGCGCGGCGCGCATGGGGCCGGCAAGACCACCTTGCCGAAGCTGGCGGGCGGCGCCCTGCTGCCTGCGCGCGAAATATAGTCAGGAAATACAGCTTTGCAGATGGGGCCGCTACAGCTTACGATGCCGTGTTGCAAAAACCGGCGATCCCGGCGCAGCCACGACAACAAACGGCGGCTTACCAGCCCGCCATGACTATTCTTGGAGAACATGATGTTGAACACCCACCGCAGCGCCTTGGCCATCCTGTGCGCCGCCCTTGCCACGTCCGCCATCGCCGCCGGCCCGACGGGCACGGCCGCCGACTATGGCAGCGCCGCCCCGCATGCCGCTGCCCAGCGCACCATCACCCTGCAGGACGATACCCGCCACGTCAATGTCACGCGCGGCGAGACCGTCACCATCGTCCGCGCCGGCCAGCGCTTTACGTGGCATGTGCAAACCTTCAACCATCAAACCAGATTCGCCCTGGCCGCCATCGCTCCCGCGGACATGCCCGTCGACGGCGTCTTGGTGTATGTCGCCGGCAACCCGCTGTACGCGGGCAGCTGAATTTCTTGCACGTAAAAAAACCGGAAGGGCCTCGCGGTCCTTCCGGTTTTTTTGATCCAGCGCAACGTTAAAACGCTTACGCCGTCAGTGCTTCTTTCGCTGCAGACTCTTCAACCACTTCCTCGTCGTCCGAGCGGATCAGGTGGTCAAAGGCGGACAGGGCTGCCTTCGCGCCTTCGCCGGTGGCGATGATGATCTGCTTGTACGGCACCGTGGTGACGTCGCCGGCCGCGAACACGCCGGGGATCGAGGTCTGGCCGCGGGCATCGACTTCGATTTCGCCGTGGCGCGACAGGGCCAGGGTGCCTTTCAGCCACTCCGTGTTCGGCACCAGGCCGATCTGCACGAAGACGCCTTCCAGTTCGACCTTTTTCGACTCGCCGCTGATGCGGTCCGTGTAGCTGAGGCCATTGACGATCTTGCCGTCGCCGTGGATCTCGGTCGTCTGCGCCGAGGTGATCACGGTCACGTTGGGCAGGCTGTGCAGCTTGCGTTGCAGCACCGCATCGGCACGCAGTTCCGCGCCGAACTCGATCAGGGTCACGTGTTTCACGAGGCCGGCCAGGTCGATCGCCGCTTCCACGCCCGAGTTGCCGCCGCCGATCACGGCCACGCGCTTGCCCTTGAACAAGGGACCGTCGCAGTGCGGGCAGTAGGCGACACCGTGGTTGCGGTATTCCTTCTCGCCCGGCACGTTGATTTCGCGCCAGCGGGCGCCGGTGGCCAAAATCACGGTCTTGGCTTTCAGGACGGCGCCATTCGCCGTTTCAATCTCGACCAGCTTGCCCGGCGTCAACTTCGTCGCGCGCTGGGTGTTCATGATGTCGACCTCGTACTCCTTGACATGCTGTTCCAGCGCCATGGCGAACTTGGGACCGTCCGTTTCCTTGACGGAAATAAAATTCTCGATGGCCAGGGTATCGAGCACCTGGCCGCCGAAACGCTCGGCCAGCACGCCCGTCTTGATGCCCTTGCGGGCCGCATAGATGGCCGCTGCCGCGCCGGCAGGGCCGCCGCCGACGATCAGCACGTCGAACACGTCTTTCTTGTTCAGCGCTTCGGCCTGACGGGCGCCGGCGTTGGTGTCGAGCTTGGCGAGGATTTCCTCGACATTCGTGCGTCCCTGGCCGAAATGCTCGCCATTCAGGAACATCATCGGCACGGCCATGATCTGGCGTTCTTCCACTTCTTTCGGGAACACGCCGCCGTCGATGGTGGTGACCTTGATGCGCGGGTTGATCACCGACATCGCATTGAGCGCCTGCACCACTTCCGGGCAGTTATGGCAGCTCAGCGAAATAAACGTTTCAAAGACATAGTCGCCGTCGAGGTTGCGGATCTGCTCGATCACGGCATCGTCGAACTTGATGGTGTGGCCGCCCACTTGCAGCAGCGCCAGCACCAGCGACGTGAATTCATGGCCCAGCGGCACACCGGCGAAACGCACGCCGATGTCGGAGCCTGTACGGTTGATGCTGAACGACGGGGTCCGTACGCCAGCGTCAATGCGCTCGACCAGCGTGATCTTGTCGCTCAACAGGACTATCTCCTGGAGCAATTCCTTCATCTCGCGGGCTTTTGCGCTGTCATCGAGAGAAGCGACCAGCTCAAGCGGATACACCACTTTTTCCAGGTAGGATTTCAGTTGGGTTTTGAGGGTTGCGTCTAACATGATTTTTTCCTTTTCTACAAATATTTAGGCGAATGCCGGGCCGGACACCCGGTCCGGCATCGCGGTAACTACTTGTTTGCTGCTAGATGTTTCAAAGCTTCAAAACTTAGATCTTGCCAACCAGGTCCAGCGATGGGGTCAGCGTTGCTGCGCCTTCCGTCCATTTTGCCGGGCATACTTCGCCTGGGTGGCTCGCCACGTACTGGGCGGCTTTGACTTTGCGCAGCAGTTCTGCAGCGTCACGGCCGATGCCGTTGTCATGCACTTCCAGCACTTTGATGAAGCCGTCCGGATTGATGACGAAGGTACCGCGCAGTGCCAGGCCTTCTTCTTCGATCATGACTTCGAAGTTGCGCGACAGGGCGCCGGTTGGGTCGCCGATCAGTGCGTATTGCACTTTCTTGATCGCATCCGAGGTGTCGTGCCATGCTTTGTGCGCGAAGTGGGTATCGGTCGAGATACCGTACACATCGACGCCCAGTTTCTGGAATTCAGCGTGGTGATCGGCCAGATCTTCCAGTTCGGTTGGGCAAACGAAGGTGAAGTCGGCTGGGTAGAACACGAATACCGACCACTTGCCTTTCAGCGACGCTTCCGTCAGGTCGACGAACTTGCCATTGTGGTATGCGGTTGCCTTGAATGGTTTAACTTGGGTATTGATGAGCGACATAGTCATTTCCTCTCGTGTGGTGAATCAGTAAGACTCTAGTGTAAGGGGTTTTAACCCATATGCAAAATTGATTGTCACAATAGTTTCAATTGGTTTTAGCTATCATGACACTATGGGAACTCCATCATAGGCAGTTCCCACAGGATTGAATAGCGGCAGCGAGATATTCCTGCTGCCGCCAGGTGTGCAGTTCTTAGTTCTTCAGCTCTTCAGCTCTTCCGGGACTTTTCCGCCGTTTTCCGCCAGCTTGATCATCACCTGGCGGTGCAGCCAGATATTCATGCTGGCCGAATCATTGGTATCGCCCGTGAAATGCAGCTCTTGCGCCAGTTCCTTGCGCGACGCCAGGCTGCTGTCGAGTTGCAACAGCTTCATCAGGTCGACGATGGATGTGCGCCAATTGAGTTTTTCCGCATTCTTGCTGGCCAGGTCGACCAGCACCACTTCCACGTCCACCACGGGCACGGCGGCGGCCGGGGCGGCCGCAGGAGCGCTCGCTGCCGGTGCCTCGGTAGCGGCGGCCGGCGTGGCAGCCGGGGCGGCATCGGACGAATGGTGGAAGATCTTGTTGTAGATATTGCTGAAAATGCCCATGAGTACACCTCGAGTTGGAGTGAATGGAAGAAAATTTGCCTGCGCAACCGGTCGATGACCGGTGACAGCTGAAGCCGGGCGCAGGCGCCAGCGTATCGAGTATAAGCCTGTTCCCGCCGCGAGCCCTGTCCCGCAGGCCTGGCTGGCATGTGCTGGCGCGACGCTCCCATTTCAAGGGGGCAAGGGCCGCTGCGCGTGCAGCAGCGCATCGAACGCTTCGATGGTCAGGGGCGGGGCGAACAGATAGCCTTGCGCATAGTCGCAGCCTATGTCATGCAGCAACGTCCGCTGCGCCGCCGTTTCCACCCCTTCGGCGATGACCCGCATGCCCAGCTTGTGCGCCACGCTGACGATGGCTTCGCACAAGGCCAGCTCGCTGGCGCCCGGTGCCAGCTTGCGTATCATGGCGCCGTCGATCTTCAGGTAATCGATGCCGCACTGCTGCAATTGCGTCAGCGATGCATGGCCGCTGCCAAAATCGTCGAGGGCGATCTGCACGCCCGCATCGCGCAAATGCTGGAGCCGCTGCGCCATGCCGCTGCCGGCGCCGCTGCCCGTTCCCAGCAGCGCATCCTCGCGCATGTCGAGCACGATGGCCGAGACCGGCACGTCGAGCGCCATCAGCTGGCGCAGCCAGGTGCCGGGCGCTTCCGCCTCGCGCTGCAACTCCAGCGGCGACAGGTTCAGGCACAGCTGCAAGCCCGTCTGCCCGATGGCGTGGCCGTCCGCGCGCCAGCGCAGCAACTGCGCGGCCGCCGCGCGCAGCACCCAGTCGCCGATTTCCACGATCAGGCCGCTGCTTTCGGCCAGCGCGAGAAAGTCGGGCGGGTACACGAGGCCCCGTTGCGGATGGTTCCAGCGCAGCAAGGCTTCCGCCTTGTCGATGCGGCCGCTGTGCAGCGCGACGATGGGCTGGTAATACAGCTGCATCTGCTGCTCGCGCAGGGCCGTGCGCAAGTCCGCGCCCAGGCGCATGCGGTTGACGGCCGCCACCTGCAGGGCCGGCGTGAAATAGCTGTAGCGGTTGCGCCCGGCGCCTTTCGACACATACATGGCCTGGTCCGCATGCTTGAGCAAGTCTTCGATATTGCCCGCGTCGTCCGGATACAGGGTGATGCCGATCGAGGCCGAGACGAACGCCTGCTCCTGCCCCAGCAGGAACGGCGCCAGCAAGCCGTCGAGTATCTGCCGCGCGATGCGGTCGACTTGCTGCAAGTCATCGAGGTCGGACAGGATCACCGTGAATTCGTCGCCGCCCAGGCGCGCCACCGTATCCGTCTCGCGCACGCCGACGCGGATGCGCCGCGCCGCCTCGATCAGCAGGATGTCGCCCTGGTGATGACCAAGCGTATCGTTGACTTCCTTGAAGTGGTCGAGGTCGATGAACAGGATGGCCACGCGGCTCGTGTCGCGCCGTCCCTGCGCCAGCGCCAGGCGCAGGCGCTCGTGGAACATGCGGCGGTTCGGCAATTGCGTGAGGGTATCGAAATTGGCTTGCTGCCAGATCAGCGCTTCCGACTGCCGCTTGTCCGTCACGTCTTCCAGCATGCACAGATGGTGCGGACCGCCGTGGCGCGCCGTCTCGATGGCCGTCACGGAGGCGTCGACCCACACCACGCCGCCATCGGGGCGCACGATGCGCTTCGAGTGGCGAAAGCCGCTCAGGCGCCGCGCCAGCAGCTGCGCCACCTGCTCCTGCTCGCCCGCCACATCGTCGGGATGGCTGATTTCCATCCAGCTCGATTTCTTCATATGCTCGAGGCTGCGCCCGGCGATGGCCAGATAGCGTGGATTGATATCGAGAAACTGTCCGCTCAGGGTATCGATCAGGGCGATGCCCATGGGTGCTTCCTCGAACATCGTGCGAAAACGCAACTCCCCCTGGCGGATGGTTTCCTCCGTGCGGCGGCGCTCGCGTGCCAAGTTGCTGAAGTGAAACGCTGCCGAGACGGCCAGCAGGCTGCCGGCCACGCCCAGCGACAGGTACAGCCAGCCCAGGTCGGCGCCAGGCACGGGGCGGTACAGGAAGCCGCGGTAGGCGGCGCTGGCCGTCGCGTCCGGCGCCAGCAAGCCCATGGCCGCGTAGGTATCGGCGATGTGCTGCCAGCGCTGGGGATTCATGTAGCCGAGTTCCACCAGCACGGGCTGCAGCAGCAGCTCCATCTGCTGCGCCTCGTACAGCAGGTGCGCGCTGTCGTGGCGCTGGCTGTATTTGGCATGGATCAACTGCGCCATTTCCTCGCGATGGGCCATCGCGTATTGCCAGCCGCGCAGGCTGGCCGCGCGGAACGCTCTCACCCGCTCGGGATGGCGGCGCAGTTCATGCTCGCTGGTAAACAGGTTGTCGCCATAGAAATCGATGCCGGCCGTGCGCGGCGTGAACTGGTAGTAGGGAAAGCCGGCCCGGTCCAGATAGTCGGGCTCGTTGGTGGAATAGGCGGCAATCGCATCGACCTTGCCGTCGATCAAGTCCTCGACCCGGTAACTGGGCGGCAAATGCCGCATCTGCTGCGGCGCGACGCCCATTTTCTTCAGGAACAGCGACACTTCATCGGAAGCGGACGCCACATCGGCAGGCGCGCCTATCATCACGGGGGCGCCCGCCAGCCGGTGCACATCGGGCGCACCGCCATGCTGGCGCATCAGCAGCACGCTGGGCGAATGCTGGAACACCACGGCCAGCACCACCACGGGCTTGCCGGCCAGGCGGCTGAGCAACAGCGTGCTGTTGCCCACGCCATATTCGGCCTGGCCCGCCAGCACGGCCGTCTCGGCGCGCCGGCCGTCACCGCCTTCGACCAGGGTCACGTCGAGGCCCGCCTCGCGGTAATAGCCCTGCTCGATGGCCGCGTAATAGCCGGCAAACTGGAATTGGTGCGTGAAATTGAGCTGCAGGACGACGCGCTCCAGCGCATGGACCGGCATGGCGCAGCAATACAAGCAGGCGAGAAAAAGCAGCCAGGCGAGCGCGCGCCTGCCTGTACGCGGCGGCAAGGGGGAACGGCAAGCGCGCAATGCTTCCATCGGCATGGCAGTCAACCATCAGGAAACTGCCGGGCAGGCAGGATAAGCCTATTGTAGCCGTCCCTTTTGCCAATGGATAATTATTTCACTGGCAGCAAGATCGTTGATGTTTTTGGCAAACAATCTCACACTTCTTTGCGCTAAAACACGACGCCAGCCACCAGGATGACGTTGGCATACGGACTGCATTCGCCCGTGCGCACGATGGCGCGCGCGCCCTTGCACAGCTGCTTGAACTCCTCGTGCGTCACCTGGCGCGCATCGGGCAAGCCGAGCGCCGCCACCTGGGCCGCCATGGCCGGATTGTGCTGCGGCAGTTCGCTGGCGAGCAAATGGTATTCCACTTGCATTTCGCTCAGCACCGTCTGCACGGTGTCGATGAAGCCGGGAATGCCGCGCGTCAGGGCCAGGTCGATCAGCGGCACGCCAGGCTGCGACGGCAAGCCCGCGTCGCCGATGACGAGCATGTCGCCATGACCGAGCGAAGCGATCAGTTGCGACAACGCAATATTGAGCAGCGGTGATTTTTTCATGGTCTCAGAACAGCTCGTGCAGGTAAGGGATCGACGTTTGCGCGCCGGGCTTGGTGACGCTCCAGGCGGCAGCGCGCTGGCCCTGGCCGATCGCTTCCGCCTCGTCCATGCCAGACGCCAGGCCCGCGACGAAACCGCCGATGAAGGTGTCGCCGGCGGCCGTCGTATCGACGGCTTGCACGGCTTCGGCCGGGAACATGGTGTCGCCGCCATACAGGGCCGCGTGCACGCCCTTGTTACCGAGGGTGATGATGACGTTGTCGCTGCCCTGCTTTTGCAGCGCGGCCGCCAGCGCGGGAATGTCGATGGCGGACTCGGGACTCACGCCGGCCAGCATGGCCGCTTCGATTTCATTCGGGATCAGGTAATCGACCAGGTCCAGCACGCCTTCCGGCAGGCTGGCGGCCGGCGCCGGATTCAGCACGATGGTCTTGCCCAGCGAGCGGGCCAGCTTGATCGCATGCACGACGGTGGCCATCGGCGTTTCCAGCTGCAGCACGACGATGTCGGCCTGTTCGATCAAGCCTTGCGCCGCGTCAATGTGCGCGGGGCTCAATAAATCATTGGCGCCGCCGGCGATGACGATGCTGTTCTGGCCGTTGTCATCGACGAGTATCGAGGCGATGCCGGATGCCACGCCCGGCAAGGTGCTGATGTGGCTATCGATGATGCCATCGCCCACCAGCGCCGCGCGCAGGGTGGCGCCGAAGGCGTCGTCGCCCACGCAAGCGACCATGGCCACTTGCTGGCCGCCCGCCTCGACCTTGCCGCTCATGCGCGCGCAGGCGACGGCCTGGTTGGCGCCCTTGCCGCCAGGAATGGTTCGAAAAGCGCCGCCCGTCAGGGTTTCGCCGGGGAGGGGCATGCGCGGCACGCGCAAGACCAGGTCCATATTGATGCTGCCGATAACCACGATCATGATGTCATTCCCATCAGTTCAGTTGCAGGTAAAGAAAAAGGTACTGGCGTGGCCGCCACGCTGGAGCCGCGCACGTGCAGCTCGGGGGCGATGCTGCGCTGCTGACGCGGCAAGCCGGGTTCGGCGATGCGCGCCAGCAGGCAGGCGGCCGTGATGTGGCCCAGCTCGCGCGTGTTTTGCGCCACGCTGGTCAGGGCCGGATGCACGAAGCTGGCCAGGTCGATATCGTCGAAGCCGACGACGGCCAGTTCTCCGGGCACGGCAATGCCGCGCTCGGCGGCGGCACGCAGGGCGCCAAACGCCATCAAGTCATTGCAGCAAAACAGGGCGTCCGGGCGCTGGCCTGGCGGCAGCGCCAGCAAGCCGAGCGCGGCCGCATAACCGCCCGCGCTGCTAAAGTCGCTATGCAGGCACAGGGCCGATTCCAGCACCGCACCCGCCTCCGCCATGGCGCCGCGTGCGCCAGCGATGCGCTCGTTGGAAATGCTCACTTCGCGGGGTCCGGCGATGCAGGCGATGCGCCGGCGTCCCAGGTCCAGCAGGTGGCGCGCGGCCAGGGCACCGCCGGCGCGGTTGTCGACGGCCACGGCGTCGATGGCCAAGTCGCTGGGGGCGCGGTCGAGCAGCACGGCCGGGACCTTCATCTTGCGCAGCAGTTCGCCATCGCTGTCGGCCAGCGCGGACAGGATCAGGCCGTCGCAGCGCTTGGTCAGCAGCACGTTCAGGTAATCGCGCTGCTTGACGGGATCGTCATCGGAATTGCACAAGATCACGCTGTAGCCGGCCGCGTAGCAGCTGTCTTCGATGCCGCGCGCCACTTCCGAAAAATACGGGTTCGTATTGTTGGGGATGATGAGGCCGATGGTGCCCGTGCTGCGGCTGCGCAGGGAACGCGCCAGCGCGCTGGGCACGTAATGCAATTGTTCCGCCGCCGCCAGCACGGCGCGGCGCGCCTCGTCGCTGACGGGGCGGGTATTGTTGAGGACGTGCGAGACGGTGGTAAACGACACCCCCGCCGCCTGCGCCACTTGCTTGATGGTTGCCATGGGACGCGCTTTCTGCCGCGATTAGGCGCGCTCGCCGCGGCGGCGGTAGGTGTCGAGCACCACGGCGGCGACGATCACCAGGCCCGTGACGATGCGTTTCACCGGTTCCGACACACCCACCTGCGCCAGGCCCGCTTCCAGCACGGAAATGATCAGCACGCCGATAAACGTGCTGATGACGGAACCGCGTCCGCCCATCAGGCTCGTGCCGCCGATCACCACGGCGGCGATCACCTGCAATTCCATGCCGACGCCGCCGTTCGGGTCGGCCGCTTCCAGGCGCGACACCTGGAACAGGGCGCCGATGCCGGCCAGCAAACCCATCAAGGCAAACACGAGCACTTTCGACGGCTTCGTGTTGATGCCGGACAAGCGCACGGCTTCTTCATTCGTGCCGATGCCGATCCAGTGGCGTCCCAGCACCGTGCGCGTAAGCACCAGGTGGCCGATGACGACGATGGCGATCGAGGCGATGAAGGCGGGCG
Organism: Janthinobacterium sp. 1_2014MBL_MicDiv; assembly: GCF_001865675.1. NCBI lineage: Bacteria > Pseudomonadati > Pseudomonadota > Betaproteobacteria > Burkholderiales > Oxalobacteraceae > Janthinobacterium > Janthinobacterium sp. 1_2014MBL_MicDiv. The sequence continues at coordinate 6,365,825 of NZ_CP011319.1, read as the reverse complement.
ACAGGCCGAAGGCGATGGGCGAGCTGATGCCTTCGACGGCGCTGCCGATGTATTCCGTGCGCGAGTTGGTGACTTGATACGCCAATCCCCGTGCCATTTCCAGCACGCCCAGCGAAACGATGAACGAGGGGATGCGCCAGCCGACGGAAATCAGGCCCGTGGTGGCGCCGCACAGGGCGGCGACGAACATGCCCAGCAGGGCCGCGCTCCACACGGGCCAGCCCCAGTGCACGACGGCCAGCGACAGCACGGAGGCGGCCAGCGCCATGACGGAGCCGACCGACAGGTCGATGCCGCCGATGATCAGCACGAAGGTCATGCCGACGGCCATCACCACCAGGGTCGGGATGTTGTTCGACAGGGTGCTGAGGGTGGCCAGCGTGAAGAAGTTTTCGCTGGCGAACGAGAACAGCACGCACATGGCCAGCAGGGCGCCGATCAGGCCCGCATAGTTTTTCAGGTCGGCCAGGCTGCGCTGCAGATACGAAGGAGAGGAGTTGGTGGTCATGGGAATCTTTCCGGCGGATCAGGCCGCAGCTGGAGTGGAAGTAGGAGTCAAATAGCCGGAGAAGGCGGCCGACAGCAGCGCGTCCTGGCTCCAGGCGCCGCGCTCGAAGGTGTCGACGATGCTGCCCGCGCTCATGACGGCGATGCGGTCGCAGATCAGCATCAGTTCGCGCAAGTCGCTCGACACGATGACGAGGCCCTTGCCCTGGCGTGCCTGTTCGGCCAGCACCTGATAAATATCAAACTTGGCGCCGATATCGATGCCGCGCGTGGGTTCATCGAACAGCATGACGGGGCAGTCGCGGTACAGCCAGCGGGCGATCACCACCTTTTGCTGGTTGCCGCCAGAGAGCTCGGCCACCGTTTGCGCGCTGTTGCGCGAGCGGATGCCCAGGCGCTGGATATAGTCGTCGGCCACCGACGCTTCGGCCGCGTCATTGAGCCAGCCGGCGCCACTGACGGAGTCGAGCGACGCCAGGGTCGTGTTGACGGCGATGGATTGGCGCAGCAACAAGCCCTGTCCCTTGCGGTCTTCCGTGATCATGGCGATGCCGGCTTTCACTGCCGCCTGCGGCGAGTGCAAGGCGGCGGGCACCTCGCTGTCGCCAAGGTACACGGCACCGGCGTCGGCGCGGTCGGCGCCGAAGATCAAACGCAGCAATTCCGTGCGGCCCGAGCCGATCAGGCCGGCGATGCCGAGGATTTCGCCCGCGCGCAAGTCGAACGAGGTGGGGTGGACCACCTTGCCGCGCGCCAGGCCGCGCACGCGCAGCAGCGGCGCGCCGATGGTGCGCCCGCTCAGGTCGACGGCGTCGTCGGCCGAACGGCCCACCATCAGGCTGACCAGGTCGGCGGCGGAATGGCCCGCGATGTCGTCGTCGCACACGAGCTGGCCATCGCGCAGCACGGCGATGCGGTCGGCCACGCGCTTGAGTTCTTCCAGGCGGTGCGAAATATAGATGATGCACACGCCTTCGGCCTTCAGGCGCTCGATCTGCAGGAACAGCAATTCCACTTCGCGGTGCGTCAGCATGGCCGTCGGTTCATCCAGCACCAGCAAGCGGCAGGAACCGATCAGGTTGCGCGCGATCTCGATCATCTGCTGGTGACCGATGCCGAGCGCACCGACGAGTGTCCACGGGTCGAGTCCGCCCAAGCCCACTTTTTCCATCTGCTCGCGCGCATCGCGCTCGAGGCGGGCGCGGTCGATGAAGCCGAAGCGCTGCGGCAGGTTTTTCAAGTACAGGTTTTCCGCGATCGACAGGGTGGGAATCAGATTGAGTTCCTGCATCACCATGCGGATGCCCAGCGCCTCGGCGGCGCCGCGCGAGGCGGGCTGGTAAGGCTTGCCGTCGAGCAGCATGGTGCCCGTGGTGGCTTGCTCCAGGCCGCAGATGATCTTCGACAAGGTACTCTTGCCGGCGCCATTTTCTCCCGTCAGCGCCAGCACCTGGCCAGGGGCGAAGCGCAGGGCCACGCCGCCCAGCACGGGGCCGACATAGGACTTGCCGATATTATCGAGCGTTAACAAGGGGATGGCGGCTGGCGCCGGGGGGATGTCGGTAGGCATGATAAAACTCCGCGATGGTGGCGGCGGGGCCGGCGCCACCTACTCGCATGAGTAGGCAGGCGCCGGCCCCGGCGGGATCAGACGATCAGGACTGGGCGCCCTTGGCGACCAGTTCGACCTTGGTTTCGATGACGCCACCGAGCTCGGCCTGTTTCTTCTTCTGCGCCAGCGCTTTCAGCACGGTGTCGATGCCGAACACGGCTTGCTGCGAACCGAACTGGTCGGCGGTAGCCAGCACGCGGCCATCGGCCAGCATCGGCTTGATGGCGTTGATGTTGTCGTAGCCGACGACGAGGACCTTGCCCGTCTTGCCGGCCGCCTTGATGGCGGAAATGGCGCCGATGGCCATGTTGTCGTTACCGCACAGCAAAGCCTTGATATTCGGGTTGGCATTCAGCATGGCGGCCGCCACCGTGTTGGCGGGGGCGATTTCCCACTGGCCCGACTGCACGCTGACGACTTTTGCACCGGCCGCGTTCATGGCGTCCTGGAAGCCCAGGGTGCGCTGCTGCGCGTTATACGTGGTGGACACGCCTTCGATGATGCCGACCGGGTCGCCCTTCTTGATCTGCTTGGCCAGGTAATCGCCGACCACCTTGGCGCCCTTGCGGTTGTCCGGGCCGACGAACGGCACGGTGATGCCCTTCTCTTTCAAGGCGCCCGCGTCGAGCTTGTTGTCGATATTGACGACGATGATGCCCGCGTCGATGGCTTTCTTCAGCACCGGCACCAGCGCTTTCGAATCGGCCGGCGCGATCACCAGCGCGTTCACGCGCGAGACGATCATCTGCTCGACCAGCTTGATCTGGCTCGACGTATCCGTTTCATCCTTGATGCCGTTCGACAGCAGGTCGTACTTGGCGGCATTCGCCTTCTGGTGCGCCTTGGCGCCGTTTTCCATGGTCAGGAAGAATTCATTGGCGAGCGACTTCATCACCAGCGCCACCTTCGGTTTGGCAGGTGTCTGCGCCATCGCCGGCACGGCGGGCAAGGCACACACCAGGACAGCGGCGGCAATCATTTTCAGGCGAATACGGGATGTCATGAGCGTCTCCAGAGTTGTTGGTCAAGCACGTCTACATCATGCTTTTGTGGAATTTCACGGCGCGCAAACGTTTGCGCGAAGCGAATAGTGCCTCAATGCCCCATTCCAGTGCAAGCAAAACTGTATGTGCGGTGCAGCAAAAAGACGACGCCCAGAGGGAAGCGAACAGGCTGATGGCATCAGCCTGTTGCGGAGCATTGCGCAAAAATCAGCGCGTAGTTGCGGATTGGGCGCTGGCCCACTGCACGGCCAGCACACTGGCCAGCACCAGCAGCAAGCCCAGCATCGACCAGCCCGTCATGGCCTGGCCCAGCAGGGCCCAGCCCAGCACGACGGCCATCAGGGGGCTGAGCAATCCCAGCGAGGACACGGCCACGGGCGACAGGCGGGCGATGCCGCGAAACCACAGCGCGTAGGCCAGCAAGGCGCCGGCCAGGCACAGGTAAGCGTAAGCCAGCACTTGCTGCAGCGACAAGGCCGGCAACGCAGGATCGGCCAGCCAGGCGACGGGGGCCAGCATCAGGCCGCCCAGCAGCAATTGCCAGCCCGTCAGCGCCAGCACGGGCAAGTCCGGCTTCCAGCGCCGCGTCAGATAGGTGCCGGCCGCCATGCAGGCCGTGCCGCCCAGCGCGGCGGCAATCCCCACCGGTTCCCACACCGTGCGCGGCGACAACAATAAAACGCCCATGCCGGCCACGCCCAGCACGCTGGCCAGCAGGGCCAGGCGGGCCGGACGGCGTCCTTCCACGCCCCAGGCCAGGCCCATCACCAGCAGCGGCTGGATGGCGCCCACCACGGCCGCCAGGCCACCGGGCAAGCGGTAGGCGGCCACAAACAGCAGGGCCTGGAAGACGCCGATATTCAGCGCGGACAATATCAGCACCCTGCCCCAGTCGCGCCGCGCCGGCAGGCGCCGCATGACGAGCAGCAGCAACAAGCCGGCCGGCAAGACGCGGATCAGCGCCGCCGTGAAGGGACGGTCGGGCGGCAGCAGTTCGGATGTGACGATGTACGTGGATCCCCAGATCAGGGGCGCCAGCGCCGTGAGCACGATATCGCCCCAGGCGGGGCGGGCAGGAGCAGAGGTCATACGACTATCTCGACATTAAGATAATTCAGTGTGGATGCAAACTATCTTGATGTCAAGATAAATACCCGCCCAGCGCAATGCCGGCATGAAAAAAGCCCGGCATCGCCGGGCTCTGGGACGGTGCAAGGCAGCAAGCTGCCGCGCCGGAATGCTTAATCGCGCACGCGCTGCAGGGTTCCCACGCGCATGCCGCCAAGGCTGACCTGCGCCGTGTTGTTATTGTTGCTCAGGCTAATCCGCATGACCGTTCCGCCCGCGCCTTCCGGCGCCAGCGTCACGACATTGCCTTCGGTGGTAAACGTGCCCTTGGTCACCTTGCCATTTTCGATGACGCTGTCACGCGTAAATTCCAGGACATTGCCCCTCGGCGCCTGCCATTTTCCCACCAGCGGGTGGCCGCCAAAGCTGAACACGCTTTTCAGCTTGTCCAGCATGCCCGCACCCTGCACGGCCGGCGACTGTCCGATGGCGGCGGCCATGGCCATGGCCGCCTGGTTCAGCTGCACGCGGTCCGTGACTTGCCACTGCTTGTCGACCAGCGCCAGCGGCAGCTGCACTTCGAGGTCGCCGTGCGGCAGGCGTTCCAGGATCAGCGCGCGGTCCGCCGACTTGGCAAGCCACGCCGCCTCATCGGTCAAGGCCAGCTTGGCCGTGGCCATCGCCACCTGCTGGCCGCCCAGCTCGCGCACCTGCTCGTAGCCGCTGACACTGGCCACTTTCACGCCCTTGGCCACGCACAGCTTGTCGCCGCGCAAGGCCGCCTTGCCGGGGGCGGCCAGCGTGTAGACAAACTGCGATTGCGCGATCCAGCCGCCGCTGCTCTGCTCGACGGGACCTGTGTACAGCTCGCTACGCACGAGCGCATCGAGCCATTGCCGCGTGGAACTGTCGTACGACGCCACGCGGATTTCTTCCTTCTGGTACGGCAAGTTGGACAGGCACAGCAGCTTGTCGCGCGCCGCCTCGTCCGCCGCCAGGTGGGCGTCGATGGCGCGGCTGAAACTGCCAGCCGATGCCGCCTCGGGCGCCAGCAGCCACGCCAGGGCGCCGCCGGCCACGACGACGACCGCCAGCACGCCGCCGGCGAGGATGAGGTGGCGCCGCTTCACGCCGGACAGTGCCGGCGCCGGCGTCGGCACCTGCGCCGCTGCAGGCGACGATGCTGGCGCCGGCGCGGTGTTCACGGCGTTGCCGCACTCATCGCAGAAACGCGCGTCGGGCGTGTGGGCGGTGCCGCACTTTTTACAGAATTGCGCCATGGTCAGCCTTACTTGAGTTTATGCGCGCATTCGCCGCAGAACGCATCGTCGGCCGCGACCGGCGCCTTGCAGCTCGGGCATTGCAAGCCTTCGGCCGCAGGAGCGGCGGCGGCTGCCGGTGCAGCTGGCGTGGCGGGCGTGGCCGCCTGCTCGGCCAGGGCGCGCGCGCGTTCACGCGCTTCCTCGGCTTTTTTCTTGACCGTGGCCAGGCCGTCGTTCAGGCTCGCTTCGGAAGCGCTGAAATCGACATTGCGCGTGGCGTTCAGGTAAATGATGCACACGCCCTTGGTGAAGATCAGGCCCGGCACGACGGCCGCTGCCGCCATCAGCAAGCCGCCGCCGAGACCGGCTGCGATGAGATAGCCGGAACCGGAGCCGCCGCGACCCAGGCCCGCAGCCAGCGCATACATATTCATCTCGCCCAGGCTGAGGATGCCAGCCGACATACCGCTGGTCAGCGACACGCCCGTGCCCAGCACGCCAAAGATCAGCAGCGCCGTAAACGCGGTGATCAGGAACAGCAGCACTTCCAGCAAGATCACCGACACCAGCTTGGTGCGCACGATCAGGTTCAGGCGGGCAATGATCTGGAACACGGTGGCGCCCGACCAGGCGGCAGGGCCGGCCAGCGGCAGCATCACGTAGAACAGCGCGAACACCAGCACGCCCAGCACGATGGCCGAGAGGGGGAAGACAACCGTGTACAGCACGGGACCGAGCACGGGAATCTTGCACACAAACAAGATGATGGCGATGACGATCATGGCCGCCAGCACGATGAGGAATTCGATGATGAAGACGGCGATCAGGCGGTGGCTCGTGTACAGCGAGACGAGCACGGCATCAACCAGGCTCATGCCAGGCTGGCCCTGCGCATCGCGCATCAGCATGATGCCGACGGCGTTGGAGCCGTAAAACATCACGAGGAAGGCCATCAAGCCGCCCAGGAAAGCCAGCACGACACTACTCATGCTGCCGGCGAGCATTGTCAGGACGCCGCCGACGAGCACGGCGCCGATGAAGGTCAGGGCCAGCAGGGCAATCGCGCGGAAGTTCTTGATGGCATCGGTCGCTTCGATCAGCGAACCGAGGGCGGAGGAAAACGGCAGGGGTTGATGTGCTTCGTTGGAAATGGTCATGTAAGGCCTGGATGGGGTGAATCGGGATAGGGCGGCCAGCCTGGCCGCCCGTGGCAATCAGTTTTGACGGCGAGCTTAGTACGCGCGCGCCAGCTGCAGCTCCGCTGCAGGCGTTTGGCGCTGGACGATCTGCAACTTGACGTCCTGGCCGCCAACGCGCTTGTTATTCAGGTACAGGGCCGTGCGGACGGGATAAATGCCCTGTGGCACGCCTTCCGGCATGGGAATCGAGAAGCCGCCCTTGTAGGCGCCGCTGCCGTTGTTGCTGCTGACCACCTTGCGCACGGTTTTGATCAAGTCGCCATTTGGCTTGTACAGGCTCAATTCCTCTTCCACCAGCGGGTTCGGATCGCGCGTGCCGGCGGCCACTTCGATATACGAATTGGTCTGCGCCTTCTGGCCCGGACGCACGGAGGCCGGCGTAAAGCCCGTTTCGTATTTCACCAGGGTCGACTGCTCAGGCAGCTTGCCCTTGTTGGCTACCTTGTAATCGCTCTGCACCTGCTGCGCCGTCTTGACTTGCTGGCTTTGATAATTCAAGGCCACGCAGGCAAGCGCGCCCAGGCTGGCGCCCAGGGCCGCGCCGCGCACCGTGTTGTTGCCGCCGCCCAGCAAGCCGCCGACGACGGCGCCGATGCCGGCCAGCATGGCCGTATTGCATTCGCCGCTGGCCGCTTCCGTGCCTGCGGTGGTGGTATTGCCGGTGGCGCCAGGGCCGCCCGGCGCGGCGCAACCGGCCAGCATCGAGGATACGACCAGCATCGCCACCAGGGGCTTGGCCATTTGTTTCAAGTTTTTCACGTTATTCTCCGGAAAGATCAAAATAGGAATGGAAGGCAAGGCGCGCGGCTTACTCGATCTGGATTTGCGACAGCGCCTTGTCTTGCGCCTCTTTCGCCTTGCGCTTGATGTCGAGCGCGTAGCGGTTGCCCGTGTCCATGCGCAGCACGGCATTCGCGTTGGCGATGGCGCAGTCATACTTGCGTTGGCTCATGCAGTGGCTCGCTTCCGACAGGCTGTCCGTGATCACGCCTTCGAGACCGGACGGCTTGCTGGCAGGCGCGGCCGGCGGTGCCACCTTGACGGGTTTGACGGGCTTTTCCACGACGGGCACCGGTGCTGGCGCCGGCAGCGGCGCGGGCGCGGGGACTGGTACAGGGGCGGAAACCGGGACTGGCGCCGGCGCCGGTTCGGCCACGGCGGGCGTCGCGGCAGGCTCGGCCGCCGTGACGCCATCGAGGGCCTGATCGCTGATGTCCAGCGGCGCCTCCGCCACTGGCGCCGCGTCCGTGGTGGCCAGCGCCGCCGGAACAGCGTCCGCCGCAGGCACTGATGCGGACGGGATGCCTGACATGTAGTAATAAGCACCGGCAGCGGCGGCCAGCACCAACGCCGCAGCGGCGACAGCGATCAGCTTGCTACGCTTGCCGTCAGCGGGCGCAGATTCAGGCGCAGGTTCAGGCAGCGCTTCAGGCTCAGGTACGGGCGCAGGCACGCGTACTGCCTCAGGTGCAGGTTCTGGCTCCGGTGCGTGAACAGGCTCGGCAATGCGCTTCTCCAGCGCGGGAGGCGGCGGCGACTTGCTCAGGCTCAGGGGCACGGCGACCGGCGCCAGCACTTCGGCGACGGTTTCCGGAACGGTTTCCGGAGCGGTTTCCGGAGCGGTTTCCGCAACCGGCTCCATCACCGGCCCGATAGCGGGCTCAGAAGCTGGCGTGAAGACAGGTTCGGGCAGCGGCGGCGGCACGGATGCAGCGGCGGGCGGCGCGGCCACGGCAGGCGCGGCAACGCCAAAACTGAACGCGCACCTGGGGCAGAACTTGGCGTCCGGCTTGCAGTCATGGCCGCACTGGCCACAGGATTTGCCCTGCACGGGCACGGCAGCGGCAAACGTCGTGCCGCAGGAAGAACAGAATTTGGCGCCCGGCTTATTCTCGGCCTGGCAGGAAAGGCATTTCAATTGGCATCTCTTTTCATATAAACGCTGGAGCCGCCTGCATTCGGCGATTGCCAGAATTACAGCTTTGTTGCCGTACGGCTAAATATTCAGCGAGTATATTTTCAAACCACTAGTTGCCACAAGGGAAAATTGCCTTTTGCTCTATCCAATTTTTAAATATTGGTAAAAAATTTTCCCGCCTGCCATGCACGTCCGGGTCGGCGCGGCGCATAAAAAAACCCGGCAACGCAGGCTGCGTTGCCGGGTTGTGCATCGTCCGGCGCCAGGATCGGCGCGGAATGCCTGACTTGCGACCTACTTGCGACCGCCGCGCGCCTGCGCGCCATGGCCGCCCTTGGCCGGTGGCTTGCTGCCACGGCCCATCGGCACGGCGGCCGGCTTGGCCTTGGTCTTGATGGTCGACAGGATCGATGGACGCACTTTCGACTCGACAGCCGTGGCCTTTGGCGCGGCCGCCGTGCCGCCCAGGGCGATGCGGCTCTTGCCTGGCGCCACCTTGAACTTGTCCGGCGTGCCGGCGCCATGCGTCTGGCGGCTGCGTTCGCCAGCAGCCAGGCCGCCCGACTCCGACGACGTCCAGGCGGGGATCAGATGCTTGTCGCCATTGCCGATCAGGTCGCCACGGCCCATGTTCACCAGCGCTTCGCGCAGGATCGGCCAGTTGGCCGGGTCCTGGTAGCGCAGGAAGGCTTTATGCGTGCGGCGGATCTTGCCGCTGCGCGCCGTTTCCACCACTTCCGAGTCGGCCGTGACCTTGCGCAGCGGATTCTTGCGCGTGTGGTACATCGTCGTGGCCATGGCCATCGGCGTGGGCATGAAGGTTTGCACCTGGTCCAGCTTGAAATTGTTTTTCTTCAGCCACAGGGCCAGGTTCAGCATGTCCACGTCCGTCGTGCCCGGGTGGGCGGCGATGAAGTACGGAATCAGGTATTGCTTCTTGCCCGCTTCCAAGGAGAAACGGTCGAACATTTCCTTGAATTCATCGTAGGCGCCGATGCCGGGCTTCATCATCTTCGACAAGGTGCCCTCTTCCGTGTGCTCGGGCGCGATCTTCAGCAAGCCGCCGACGTGGTGCGTCACCAGTTCCTTCACATACTCGGGCGAACGCACGGCCAGGTCGTAGCGCAAGCCCGAGCTGATCAGCACTTTCTTGATGCCCGGAATGGCACGCGCCTTGCGGTACAGCGAGATCAGCTTGCTGTGGTCCGTGCCCAGGTTGACGCAGATGGACGGGTAGACGCAGGACAGGCGGCGGCACGAGACTTCGATCTCTTTTTCCTTGCACGCCAGGCGGTACATATTCGCCGTCGGGCCACCCATATCGGAAATGGTGCCCGTAAAGCCTTTGGTTTTATCGCGGATATGCTCAATCTCGCGCAAAATCGACGGTTCCGAACGGCTCTGGATGATGCGGCCTTCGTGCTCGGTGATCGAGCAGAAGGTGCAGCCGCCGAAGCAGCCGCGCATGATGTTGACGGAGAAGCGTATCATTTCCCAGGCCGGGATATGCGCCTTGCCATAGCTCGGGTGCGGCGCGCGCGCGTAATTCATGTCGTACACGCCATCCATCTCGTCCATGGCCAGCGGCAGCGGCGGCGGATTGAGCCACACGTCGCGTTCGCCGTGCGCCTGCACCATGGCGCGTGCATTGCCGGGATTCGATTCCAGGTGGAACACGCGCGAAGCGTGCGCATACATGACGGGGTCATCCTTGACGACGTCGTAGGCGGGCAGGCGCACCACCGTCTTGTCGTGCTTTTCCTTGGCCATGGCCAGGCGCTCTTCGCGGCTCATGATGCGGATCGGCTTGATGACCTCGGCCGATTTCGACGCGTTTTCCGTGGCGCAGGCGGTCTTGTCTTCCTGCACCATCTCGTACGGGCTGTAGTGTGGATCGATCTTGCCTGGCACGTCGACGCGGGTGGAATTGTGCACGCCCCAGTCGTCGCCAGGCAGCCAGCCGGACGGCACCATGAAGGCCGTGCCGCGCAAGTCGCGGATATCCTTGATGTGTTCGCCAGCGGCCAGGCGGTGCGTAAGGTCGACCAGCGCCCGCTCGGCATTGCCGAAGATCAACAAATCGGCCTTGGAATCGGGCAAGACGGAACGGCGGACCTTGTCCGACCAGTAATCGTAATGGGCGATGCGGCGCAGCGATGCTTCGATGCTGCCGATGACGATGGGCACGTCGGGGTACGCTTCGCGCGCGCGCTGGGCGTACACGGTGACGGCGCGGTCCGGGCGCTTGTTCGGTTCCGCGTTGGCCGTGTAGGCGTCGTCGGAGCGGATCTTGCGGTCGGCCGTGTACTGGTTGACCATCGAGTCCATGTTGCCGGCGGTAATGCCGTAGTACAGGCGCGGCTTGCCGAGGATGCGGAAGGCGTCGGCCGACAGCCAGTCCGGCTGGCTGATGATGCCGACGCGATAGCCCTGCGCTTCGAGCAGGCGGCCGACCAGGGCCATGCCGAAGCTCGGATGGTCGATGTAGGCGTCGCCCGTGACGAGGATGACGTCGCACTGGTCCCAGCCCAGCGCGTCCATCTCGGCGCGCGACATCGGCAGGAAAGGCGCAACGGCAGCGCGGGCAGACCGCTTGGGAACGGTCGCAAATAAATTGGTAGGGGAGCTCATAGGGTACGGATTGTACCGGAATTGGCCATTTCCAACCTGACGGCCTGCTTTTTACTGTTGGATTTCAGTACAAAAAACGTTTATTTTTCAATCACTTGGGGAATTCCCATTGGGAAATTGTAACTGAGGAGCGGTTTTTTATCATTGCATTAACATCGTCCCGGCGCCGCCCGAAAGCGTCGCGGGCAAGCGCAATGCCGGGTTGAATAGCGGAACCGTACGCAGGCACGGTAAGCAAGACATGCCCGGCAGTGGGCTGCGCAGTCGGTTTTCAGCGCTGCATCAGATACCCATATTGGCGAGAATCTCACCCAATTCGCGCAATGCCGGCTCCAGTTTCGGATGTTTCACCGCGAATTTGGCCGACAATTCCTGGCTGCGCTCGGCCAGGCCGTAGGTGGTCGATTCTTCTTCCTGCTCCTGCGCGGCGCGCTTTTCCATCAGCAACTTGATGTCGACATCGAGTTTTTGCAGCAAACCATGCAGTTCTTCATCGACGGGGCCGCTGGTTTCCAGCGTCGAGTGCAGCTGTTGCAGCGATTCCTTGAGTTTGCTATCCATGTTTTTTCCTGTCAGTCCGTAAATTGCGTGTCCAGGTACAGCTGTTCCACCTTGCTCCTGGCCCACGGGGTCTTGCGCAAAAACTTCAGGCTCGACTTGATGCTGGGATCGCTGATGAAGCAATTGATATCAATGTGCTTGGCCAAGCCGTCCCAGCCGTAGTGGGCGTGCAGGCGCGTCACGATACCTTCCAGGGTAATGCCATTCAAATCTTGCTGACTCATATACTCTTTCGACTGCCTTCTTATTGACATCTTACTCAATTCTACGCCGCCGGCACAGAAAGCTTGCGTGCGCCATGACGACGCAGCGCAAGCTTCAGATGAGGGCGGTTTACTTGGCGTTCAAGCCGCGGCGTTCCAGCAGCGGTTCGACGGTGGCGTCGCGGCCGCGGAAGTCGCGGAACAGTTGCAGCGCATCGACGCTGCCGCCGCGCGACAGCAGCTTGGCGCGGAACCAGTCGCCATTCTTGCGCGTCAGGCCGCCGTTTTCCTTGAACCAGTTGACCGATTCCGCGTCCAGTTTCTCCGACCACAGGTAGGCGTAGTACGCCGCCGAGTAGCCGCCCGAGAAACTGTGCGAGAAGTAGGCCGTGCGGTAACGCGGCGGCACGGGCGCGTAATCGACGCCCGCGTCCTTCAGCGAGGCCGCTTCAAAGGCCAGCACGTCCGTCGGAATCTGCGCTGGCGCCAGCTGGTGCCAGCGCTGGTCCAGCAGGGCCGCCGACAGGTATTCCGTCGTCATGAAGCCCTGGTTGAATTTCTTCGCCGCCGTCACCTTGTCGAGCAATTCCTGCGGCATGGCGGCGCCGCTCTGGTAGTGCTTGGCGTAGTTTTGCAGCACTTCCGGCCACACGGCCCACATTTCATTGACTTGCGACGGATACTCGACGAAGTCGCTCGGCACGCTGGTGCCGGCAAAGCGCGGGTATTTCACGTTCGAGAACATACCGTGCAGCGCATGGCCGAATTCGTGGAACATGGTCGTCACTTCATCGAAGGTCAGCAAGGTCGGCTGGCCGGCCGGCGGTTTCGGGATGTTGAGCTGGTTGGCCACCACCGGGTGCGTGCCCATCAGCGACGATTGCGACACGTATTCATTCATCCACGCGCCGCCATGCTTGTTGCCGCGCGCATAGAAGTCGGCGATGAACAGGGCCAGCGGCTTGCCGTTGGCATCGAGAACGTCGTAGACGCGCACGTCCGGGTTATACACCGGCAAATCCTTGCGTTCCTTGAAGCTGATGCCATACAACTTGTTGGCGGCAAAGAAGACGCCGTTGTTCAGGACACTGTTGAGTTCCAGATACGGTTTCAGCTCGTTTTCATCGAAATTGAAGCGCTGCTTGCGCAGCTTGTCCGTGTAGATGGCCCAGTCGGCCGCCGCCACCTGGAAGCCGCCCTTTTCCGCGTCGACCACTTGCTGCAGGTCGGCCGCTTCGCGGCGCGCGTTGGCGACGGCCGGTTTCGCCAATTCCGACAGCAGGGTGTTGACGGCCGTCGTGGTCTTGGCCGTCTGGTCTTCCAGCGCATACGCGGCGTAATTGGCGTAGCCGAGCAAGGTAGCCCGTTCGGCGCGCAGTTTCGCCAGTTTCAGCACGATGGCGCGGTTGTCGAACTCGCCGCCCTGGCTGCCCCGGTTCAGCGACGCCTCCATCAGGCGCTGGCGCGTGGCGCGGTTGGTCAGCACGGCCAGCGGCGGCTGGCCGCTGGTGTTGACGAGGGCGATGAGGAACTTGCCCGTCAAGCCGCGCTCCTTGGCGGCCGCGGCGGCCGTGTCGATATCGCTGTCCGTCATGCCGGCCAGCTCGGCGCGCGTGTCGACGACGATGCTCTTGGCATTCGTTTCCTTCAGCACATTTTGCGCGAAGGCCGTTTCCAGGCCCGCCTGCTCGGCGTTGTAGGCTTTCAGTTTGTCCTTGTCCGCATCGGACAGCTTGGCGCCGGCGCGCACGAAATCCGTGTGATAGCGTTCCAGCAGGTGCAGGGATTCCGCATCGAGGCCCAGCTTGTCGCGCTTGGCGTACAGGGTGTCGATGCGGGCGAACAGTTTCGGGTTCAGGTTGATGGCATCCGTGTGGGCGGCCAATTTCGGCGACATCTCCACTTCCACCGCTTCCAGCACGGCATTCGTGTTGGTCGACGTCATGTTGCTGAAGATGCTCTGCACGCGGTGCAGCAGCTGCCCCGTGCGCTCGAGCGCAACGACGGTGTTCTCGAACGTGGGCGCCTGGCGGTTGCCGGCGATCGCATTGACTTCGGCCAGCTGCCGCTTCATGCCTTCGGCAAACGCCGGCGCGTAGTGCGCATCCTTGATCAGGCCGAACTGCGGCATCTGGAATGGCAGCGGACTGGCTTTCAGCAGGGGGTTCTGGGCGCTGATGGCGGCGGCAGGCGCAGCGGCGGCGGCCAGGGCGGAAGGGGCGGCGTGGGCCAGCATGACGCTGGCGGCGATGACGAGCAGTTGTGGACGGATCATGACATCTTTCAGGAAGCGCGGGGAAGAACCGCGATCGCGTCGCGGGCCAGTTGCAGATCATAGCAGCCTGTCACACAGGCGTCATCCAGCATGGGCTATCCTGTGGTGTATCACGCCAACTGCGCGGTTTACCACGGTTTTCAAACAGAATTGCCAAATAAAAATGGCCGCCAATCGCTTGGCAGCCATTTTCATTGACCCGGCTTTGACACCGGGAACAAGGCTTTTACTTGCCGTTCAGGCCACGGCGTTCCAGCAGCGGCTCGATCTTCGCATCGCGGCCGCGGAAGTTGCGGTAGATGTCGAGCGCATCGGCGCTGCCGCCGCGCGACAGCAGTTTGCTGCGGAACCAGTCGCCGTTCTTGCGCGTCAGGCCACCGTTTTCCTTGAACCACTCGACCGTGTCGGCATCGAGCTTTTCCGACCACAGGTAGGCGTAGTAGCCGGCCGAGTAGCCGCCCGCGAACGCATGCGAGAAATACGTGGTGCGGTAGCGCGGCGGCGCCGGGGCGAAATCGACGCCGGCGTCGCTCAAGGCGGTTTTTTCAAACGCCAGCACGTCGGTGGGAATTTGCGCCGGGGTCAGCTGGTGCCAGCGCTGGTCCAGCAGGGCCGATGCCAGGTATTCCGTGGTTTTATAGCCCTGGTTGAAATTGTCGGCCGCCGTCACTTTCGCCAGCAGCTCGGCCGGGATGGCCGCGCCCGTTTGATAGTGCTTGGCGTAGTTTTGCAGCACTTCCGGCCACAGCGCCCACATTTCATTGACTTGCGACGGGTATTCGACGAAGTCGCGCGGCACGCTGGTGCCGGCAAAGCGCGGGTATTTCACGTTCGAGAACATGCCGTGCAGCGCATGGCCGAATTCGTGGAACATGGTGTTGACTTCGTCAAACGTCATCAGGGTCGGCTGGCCCGCTTCCGGCTTTGGAATGTTCAGGTTATTCGCGATGACGGGTTTGCGATTGAGCAAGCTCGACTGGCCCACGTAGGCGTTCGCCCAGGCGCCGCCGCGCTTGTTGCTGCGCGCGTATGGATCCAGGGTGAAGATGGCCAGCTGCGTGCCGTCTTCGTTGAAGACGTCGTACACCAGCATGTCGGCCGTGTAGACGGGCAAGTCGGTGCGCTGCTTGAAGGTCAAGCCATACAATTTACCTGCGGCAAAGAACACGCCCTTGGTCAGCACGCTGTGCATTTCAAAGTACGGTTTCAGCTGATTTTCATCAAAGTTGTAGCGTTCGGCGCGCACCTTGTCGCTGTAGAAGGCCCAGTCGCTGGCCGCGACCTTGAAACCGCCCTTGTCGGCATCGATGACCTTCTGGATATCGTCCGCTTCACGGCGCGCATTGACGACGGCCGGCTTCGCCAATTCGCCCAGCAAGGCGTTCACGGCGGTCGTGTCGTGCGCCGTCTGGTCTTCCAGCGAATACGCGGCGTAGTTCGGGTAACCCATCAACGCGGCACGTTCGGCGCGCAGTTTCGCCAGTTCCAGCACTTCCTGGGTATTGTCGAACTCGCCGCCACGGCTGCCGCGCGCTTGCGAGGCGGCCATGATGCGTTCGCGCAAGGCGCGGTTGGTCAGCAGCGCCAGCGGCGCCTGGCCCGTCGTGTTGACGAGGGCGATCACGTACTTGCCGTCCAGGCCGCGCTTCTTGGCCAGGCCGGCGGCCACTTCGATGGCGGCCGGCGACAGGCCGTCGAGCTCTTCGCGCGTATCGACGACGACGGCCGACGCGTTCAATTCCTTCAGTACATTCTGCGCGAACTTGGTCGACAGGGCGGCCAGCTGGCCGTTATAGGCGCGCAGCTTTTCCTTGTCGGCCGCCGACAGCTTGGCGCCGGCGCGCACGAAGTCCGTGTGGTAGCGCTCGAGCAAGCGTTTCGATTCCGCATCGAGGCCCAGCTTGTCGCGCTTGGCGTAGAGGCTGTCGATGCGCTTGAACAATTTGTCGTTGAGCATGATCGCGTCGCTGTGGGCCGCCATCTTCGGCGCCAGCTCGCGTTCCAGGCCCTGGATCGTGTCATTCGTGTTCGAACCGGACATCACGGAAAACACGGTGCGCACGCGGCCCAGCAGCTGGCCCGAGCGTTCCATGGCGACGATGGTGTTGTCGAAGGTGGCCGCTTTCGGGTTGTTGGCGATCGCCGTGATTTCCGCCAGGTTGGCGGCCATGCCTGCCGTAAAGGCAGGCGCGTAGTCGGCGTCCTGCACCTTGTCGAACGGCGGATAATTGAATGGCAGGCTGCTGGCTTGCGCAAACGGGTTCGAGGCGGGCAGCGTGGCGGCAGCGGTAGCTGTGGCTTTAACAGTGGCTGGCGCGGCGGTAGCGGCAAAGGCGGCTGGCGCCAGCATCAGGCTGGCGGCGATGACGAGCATTGTTGGACGGGTCATGTCTTCTTTCAAGAAACGCAAGAGAGCCGCGATTGTGTCGCGGGCCAGCCTGAAATAATAACAGCCTGAAACACTTGCGTCACCAGCAACTACCGATGGTAGCGCGCCAGCCGGTGATGAACGGTTTTCATGCCCTCCACATCAAGATACCAATTTAGTAATGCGGCGGACGCTCGTTGACCAGCCCGCCATTCGCCTGCTGCGCCCCATCGCGCACGTGCTCGCCCAGCTTGTGCAGCATGGCCTCGAGCTGGTCGATGCGCTTGCCCTGCTGGTACACCATCTGGTTCAGCGATTCGACCAGGTCTTCCTGCTGCGCCAGCTTGATTTCGATATCGACGAAACGTATTTCCGTCTGTTCTGCATTGTCCATGGTGCTCACGCTCATTTCTCACTGAAAGCGGCATTCTACCGCCGCCACGGCGTGAGCCAGGACAAACCTCGTCCATTCGTCGTCGGACGGGGCCCGATGGCTGCCGATTCTTTCGTTTGGGGCGACTCAAATCGCTTGACGAAGGAGAACAAACGATTGCAATGACTGCATCCCCAACCGAACCAACGCTGAGCGATACGCGCAAGACGGCCGATACCGGCGCTGGGAAGATTCCCTGCACGACATGGCGGCCGCCGCCATTGACGCGCGCATCAAGCACTTGCAACACGGTAAAAAGGACGACTGGCGGCCGGTAGGGGAAGGCGTATGCGAGTTGCGGTTCTTGCAGACGGGGCCCGGCTGGCGCGTGTATTTTCACGAAACCAATCTGGGCACCGTGATACTGGCCATCGTGCCGAAGGCCACGCCGGACGGCGCCGTGGAAGCGTGAGCGCGATTTAAACTTTCGGCGCGGCCAATAACGCCTTCATGCGCGCCAGGCGTTCCTTGGGCGAAATCACTTCCGCCTCCGTCGGCACGGCGTCGCCCACGTCGAGTTGCATTTCCTTGATGAAGCGCGACGGGTCGCAATGCACCTGCTCGCCGGCGCGCTTGCGCTTCTTGCACCAGGTAATGTGCAAGGTGCGCTGGGCGCGCGTGATGCCCACATACATCAAACGGCGCTCTTCCTGGATGCGCGCGGCGATGGTCTCGGCCGGCGCATCGGCGTCGCCCTTGTGCGGCAAAATCCCCTCTTCCACGCCGACCAGGAAAACGTGCGGAAACTCCAGCCCTTTCGATGCATGCAGGGTGGACATGCGCACGGCATCCTGCTCCTCGTCCTTGCCCTCGAGCATGGTCATCAGGGCCACCATCTGCGTCAGTTCCAGCACGTTCTTTTCTTCGCCGTCGCGGTCCTTGCCGCCCCGGCCCCGTTCCTTGAGCCAGTTGACGAATTCGAGCACGTTCTGCCACTTGCTTTGGGCTTGCCGTTCTTCGAAGGCATCGTACAGATACGATTCGTAGTGGATTTCCTTCATCATGTCATCGAGCACCTCGGCCGCGTTGTCGCCGCTGCCGGCCGCGCCGGGACGGCTGGCGCGCGATTCGAGGTCGTTGATGAAGTTGCAGAAGTCGCGCAGCGGCCCCAGCTGGCGATCGGTCAGCTTGGCCTCGATGCCGCCCTTGAAGACGGCCTGGAACAGCGAACACTGCCACTGGCCCGAGAACGCCCCCAGCACCTCCAGCGTCGACTGGCCCACGCCACGGCGCGGCGTCGTCACGGCGCGGATGAAGGCCGGATCGTCGTCTTCGTTGGCCAGCAGGCGCAGGTAGCTGATGATGTCCTTGATCTCAGCCTTGTCGAAGAAGCTCTGGCCGCCCGAAATCGTGTACGGGATGCGTTCCTTGCGCAGGCACTGCTCGATGATGCGCGCCTGGTGGTTGCCGCGGTACAGGATCGCGTAATCGGAAAATTTGTTCTTGCGCTCGAAATGGTCGGCCGAGATCATGATGGCGACCTGCTCCGCCTCCTGCTCGTCCGTCTGCATGCCCAGCACCTTGATCGGCTCGCCCAGGCCATGCTCGGACCACAGCGACTTTTCAAACAGCTTCGGGTTATTGCCGATGACGGCATTGGCCGCGTTCAGCACGCGCATGGTGGAGCGGTAATTCTGCTCGAGCTTGATGACGCGCAAATCGGGGAAATCCGTTTCCAGCGTCTTCAGGTTTTCCACGGTGGCGCCGCGCCACGCATAAATGGCCTGGTCGTCGTCGCCCACGGCCGTAAACATCGGCTTCTTGCCGATGCCCGTCACCATCAGTTTCACCAGTTCGTACTGGCACGTATTCGTGTCCTGGTATTCGTCGACAAGCAGATAGCGCAAACGGCGCTGCCACTTATCGCGCACGGGGCCATTGTTGCGGAACAATTCCACGGGCAGGCGGATCAGATCGTCGAAATCGACGGCCTGATAGGCGGACAGGGTCGCCACATAGCTGCGGTAGATGCGCGCCGCGTTCGCCTCGTCTTCATCCTTGGCTTGCGCCAGCGCCATGTCCGGATCGATCAGGCCGTTTTTCCACAGCGACATGGCGTTCTGGATGCCGCGTATCACCTGTTTATCGGTGGTAATGGCAAGATCTTGCACGAGGGAAAAACAATCGTCGCTGTCCATGATGGAAAAGCGGTCTTTCAGCCCCACGCCATTGGCTTCCTGGCGCAGGATTTTCACGCCCAGCGAATGGAAGGTCGACACCGTCAACTGCTTGGCCTGGCGCGGCTGTTTCAACAGCTTGGCGATGCGCTCCTGCATTTCCAGCGCCGCCTTGTTGGTGAACGTCAACGCGGCGATGGTGCGCGGGTCGTAGCCTCGGTCTTCGATCAGGTGGGCGATCTTTTGCGTGATCACGCGCGTCTTGCCCGAACCGGCGCCGGCCAGCACGAGGCAGGGGCCGTCGAGGTAGGTCACCGCTTCGCTTTGGGGGGCATTCAGACCGAATTGTGGCGCTTTGGACATCAGGGTATTTCCGGAGGGAACAGCGGCCCATTGTAACAGCGTCGCGCCCGCCTTTTGCACGCTGGCGCATGCCTGAAAAACAGGCAATGGCATTGATATATCGCCATTTGACGCCATTTTGGCGCATGGAAGGCGTGCGGCGTTGCCACGCCTGGAGTACCATTCCGCCTATATCGCCCGTGCGCGCCCCTTACCGAATGGCAGTCCTATGAAATTTGAACACCTGATTGAAATCAACGATCCACTCAATCCCCTGATCGACACCTTGTCCCTGGAACAAGTATGGCGCGGCCTCGTCTTGCGTGCCGAATCGCCGAAACTGTTCGTGCCGCACCTCGACGAATGCCAGATCAGCGAGCGCAGCGAGAACGGTTTCGCGCGCAGCCTGCGCTACGGCGAGCTGGTGATCAACGACAGGGTGGTGCTGGTGCCGCAGATGCAGGTGCGCTATGAAGTGGCGGCGCAAAAGGATATCAGCAAGTCCTCGCTCGTGATGACCATCGAGATGCCCGACGAGATCAGCCTGTGGGTGCGCTTCCAGTACGACGACGGCCACGATGCGGCCACCGACGCGGCCAACGCCATGTACGACGAATTCCGCCGTTCCGCCTACAAGGAATCGGACATCGACACGGTGCGCGTCATGCGCGAGCTGGCGGCCGAGGGCCGGCTGGACGGCGTGCTGCTCAATTAATTGGCTATATACGTCTGGAAACGTTCAGCGCCAGGCGCCTTGCCGAAGGCCGTACGCCAGTACGACGAGGCAATGCCCCAACGCCATGGGCGTCTTTCCAGGTGCTCTACACCCTGGCGCTGCGGCCCCATAGCTGGTCCGGGCGGAACTGCAATCCCGCCTGCTCCGCGCTGAGCACTTCGCGGATGGCGTGCAAGTCCACGCGCGTGTCGCGCCGCAGCGGCACGTCCAGGCGCGCGCCACGCGGTCCGATCAGCGACTGCACATGGGGCGTGGCCGCGCTCAAGCCCTTGCGCGTGACGACGCCGATTTCCCCATTCAACAGTTTCACGAAGGTGCCGATCGGGTAAATGCCCAGCTCGCGCACCAGCAGCGAGGCCAGCGGCGCGTCCAGCGTGGCTTTTTCCGCCATCAGCATCTCGCGCAGGGCCACGTTCGGCAACAGCGGCTTGCGGTAGCTGCGCCGCGACACGCGCGCGCAATAGCGGTCGGCCAGCATGATCAGCCGGGCGCCCACGCCAATCTCGGCGCCCGTGGCGCCCAGCGGATAACCGCTGCCATCGACATTTTCATGGTGCTGCAGCACGGCTTGCAGCCAGGCGGGATCCGTCACGCCGGCCGCGCGCAGCAAGTCCACGCCCGCTTGCGGATGGGCACGGATGTAGGCGCGCTCCTGCGCGTCCAGCGGATCCGCCTTGTGCTGGAAATGCGCGTGGCGCGCCAGCATGCCCACATTCATGCTCAGCGCGGCCAGCACCACGCTGCGCAAGGCGGCGTCATCGAGTTTCAGGGCCCGCGCCAGCATGGTCGCGATGACGGCCGTGTCGACGCTGTGGCGCACGGCGAAGTCGCCCGCGCCCTGGTTGTGCAGGATGCAGGCCAGGGCCACGTCGGCGTCGAGCGTGACGGCCTCTTCCACCAGTTGCGCCAGCGGCGCCAGTTGATCCTGCGCTACAACTTGCCCGGCGACGATGGCCGGCAAGACCAGCGCCAGGCCGGACGTGGCCCGGTTCAGCATGCGCAGGGCCGACGGCGCCTCCGTGCCGGGGCGCCTCTCGTCATCGCTGGCATCGGCGATCATGCCGCGCGCCAGCAGCAGCTCGATCTGGTGCTCGCTGCGGATCACATGGCCTACCTTGGCCAGCAAGCCGCCCGCCTCGCCGTGCACGTCCCAGGGCAGGGACAGGCCCAGCGCCAGTTCCCCCGCATGTATGCGCCGAATTGTCACATCGTCTCCGTGTCATCGCTGCCACTGCCAGTTGTACCACCCAGGCATCGTTGGCATGAACCATTTGAAATGTTTTTTGCTTTTAATCAATGTTTCAATGTGGCAGCGATGATCGCGCAATCATGTGCGCCTGTCTACATAATTATATAAATCGCAAAGTTGCAACACATTTCCCTCACACGCCAGGCGAGCAATCGGCGCAGCCGGGCGCGTGTTCCGGGTCCTTTTCCAGGTGCAGCGCCAGTTCGCGCAAGGCCGTACGCACGCCTTCCTCGATGACGGGGTGGTAGAACGGCATGTCGAGCATGGCCGGCACCGTCAGCTGCGCCTGGCACGCCCAGGCCAGCAGATGACCCAGGTGTTCCGCGCGTGGGCCGATCAGCTCGGCGCCGAGAAAGCGCTTGCTGCCGAATTCCGCATACACGCGCAGCACACCCTGGTTTTGCAGCATCACGCGGCTGCGGCCCTGGTTGCCGAACGACACGGCGCCGACGGCGAAGCGGCCCGCGTGGCTCGCGCACAATTGCTGGTAAGTGGCGCCCACCGTGGCGACCTGCGGTTCCGTGAAGGCGATCGTCAGCGGCGTGCGGCGCAAGCCCGGTTTGACGTGCGGAAAGCGCGCCGCATTGTCGCCGGCGATGCGGCCCTCGTCGGCAGCCTCGGGCAGCAGCGGCAATGCATTGTCGGCATCGCCCGCGATGAAGATGGCGCTCTTGCCGCATTGCATGGTGTGCCTGTCGTACAGCGGTATGCCATGGCGGTCGAGCTCGATCTGCGCCGTTTCCAGGCCGATCCGGTCGACATTCGGACGGCGGCCGATGGCGGCCAGCACATACTCGAACTGCTCGGTTTTTTCCTGGCCGGCGCCATCGCGGCTGGTCAGCAGGATGCCGGCCCCATCGGCCGTTTTTGCCACGTGGGCAACGCTGGTCTGGAAGCGTATGTCGAGCTCGCGCGCCAGCACGGCGCCCGCCTCCTGCAGCACGAGCGGGTCGGTCAGCTGCGCCACCTTGGTGCCGCGCGCAAACAGGGTCACGCGCACGCCCAGGCGGGCCAGCGCCTGGCCCAGTTCCAGGCCGATGACGCCGCTGCCGACGACGGCCACCGACTGCGGCAAGTCCGTCCATTCGAACACGGCATCGCTGGTGATGACGCGCTCGCCCGCCGCCTGCCACTCGGGCGGCACGATGGGCGTGGAACCGGTGGCGATCACCACGCTGGCCGCTTCGACCAGGGTATGTTCATCGACCTGCAGCTTGCCCGGCGCGATGAAGCGCGCATGGCCGCGCAATTTTTCCTCATCGGCAATGGCGTTGACGCCATCGAGCACGAAGCCGACAAAGCGGTCGCGCTCGCTGCGCACCCTGGCCATCACTTGCTGGCCGTCGATGCGCACGGGCCCAGGATGCACGCCGAAGCCGGGCGCGGCAGCCACCGCATGGGCCGCCTCGGCCGCCGCGATCAGCAGTTTGCTGGGCATGCAGCCCACGCGCGCGCACGTCGTGCCGTAGGGCCCGCTTTCTATCATCAGCACGCGCTTGCCTTGCATGCGCGCCGCCTTGTGCGCCGTCATGCCGGCCGTGCCGCTGCCGATCACGGCCACATCCACTCGTAGTGTTTTCATGCTGCTGTCCATCCCGTTTCAGATTGCTCACAGCATTCGATACTACCCGTTTGCTGAAAATAAGGTTTTACTTTGCAGCAATATATGCATTAGTATAACTAATCATTTTTAGAATTTATAAGCACAGCTAATGGGATCACTCGATTATCGCGCGCTGGCCGTGCTGGACGCCGTAGCCAGCCACGGCAGTTTCGACAAGGCAGCCCTGGCCCTGGGCATCACCCAGTCGGCCGTCTCGCAGCGCATCAAGGCGCTGGAAGACGCCAGCGGACGCCTGCTGATCATCCGGGGCCAGCCAGCCGTGCCGACGGGGCTGGGCCAGCGCCTGATCGTGCATCACCGCAACGTCAAGCTGATGGAAGCGTCGCTCGATATCGACCTGGGCAATAGCGTCAGCATGCCGGAAATCGCCATCGCCATCGATGCCGACAGCCTGGCCACGTGGTTCCCCGACACCTTGCCCGCCCTGCTGGCGCCGCCGCGCTGCCAGCTCGACGTGCGCCTGGCCGACAGCGATGCCGCCTTGCAACTGGTGCGCGATGGTTCCGTCTTCGGCTGCGTGGCGGCCGAGTCCGGCGTCGCGCCCGATGCGTCCGCCGCCACCAGCGTGACGCCGCTGGGCACCTTGCGCTATGTCTGCGTGGCCACGCCCGTGTTTGCGGGCCACTGGTTTGGCGATGGTTTCAGCAGCGAGGCGGTGCAGCTGGCGCCGGCCGTGGTGGGCCAGCACGGTCTGCTGGCGCGTTTCCTCGCCGAACAATTACAGCTGCGCGCACCGTTTCCGCACCACAGCTTGCCGGTGGAAACGGCGCGCCGCGCCTGCATCCAGGACAGCCTGGCCTACGGCCTGGTGCCGCAGCGCCTGGCCGCGCAAGCCTTGCTGGCCGACCGCCTGGTGGACCTGATGCCGGGGCGCACCCTGGACGTGCCGCTGAGCTGGCATGCGTGGACCCTGGACACGCCGTTTACCAAGCTGCTGTCGGAACAGATCGTGCGCGCCGGCCGCGATTACCTCCGTTAAATCAGATATCCAGCGGGTCCACTTCCAGCGACCATTTCACGCGCGTCTTCATGGCGCGCAATTCCCCCAGCCATTCTTTTAAAAACGCTTGCAGGGCGGGCCGCGAGGGGGACTCCAGCAGCAGCTGGGCGCGGTCGACGTTGTAGACGCGCGTCATGCTCATGGGAATCGGATCATTGATGGTGACCTGCGGGTGCTCCATGCATTCCTTGGCCGCCTGCAGGAATTCGATGGCCGTGGCCAGCTCGGGCGCTTCCGCGCGCAGCAGGGCCTGGAACAGGTACGGCGGCAGCGCCGCCTGGGCCCGCTCTTCCAGCAGGGTGGTGGCGAAATGGTCGTAATCGTGGTTGACGACGGCGTCGTACAGCGGATGGCGCGCATAGCGCGTCTGGATCAGCACTTCGGAAACGCTGCCGCCCTCCGTCTGCGCCGCCCGTCCGGCCCGGCCCGCCACCTGCATCAGCTGGGCGAACAACCGCTCGCTGGCACGGTAATCCTGGGAAAACAGAGCCGTGTCCGGATTCAATATGCCGACCAGCGTCAGTTTCTTGAAGTCGTGGCCCTTGGCCACCATCTGCGTGCCGATCAGGATATCCACTTCACCGCGGTGCACGGTATCGAACGCTTCCTGCGCGCTGCCCTTCTTGCGCGTGGAATCGGCGTCGATGCGCAGGATGCGCGCCTCGGGAAACAATTGCTGCAAGCCTTCTTCCACGCGCTGCGTGCCGCGTCCCAGCGGCTGCAAGTCGACGTTGCCGCAGGTAGGACAGTGACGGGGGATGCGCAATTCCAGGCTGCAATGATGGCAGCGCAAGCGGTGCTCGGGCTTGTGCAGCACCATGAACGAGGTGCAACGCGTGCAATTGCTGATCCAGCCGCACGATTCGCAGCAGATGACGGGAGAATAACCGCGCCGGTTCAGGAACAGCAGCGACTGCTCGCCGCGCTCCATGCGCAGCTTCAATGCCGCCACCAGGTGCGACGTCAAGCCATCTTTCGGCTTGTCGCGCTCCATGTCGAGTATCTTGACGCGCGGCAAGACGGCATTCTTGACGGCCCGCTCGCGCAATTCCAGCTTGCGGTAGCGCCCCGTCTGCGCATGGTGCCAGCTTTCCAGCGACGGCGTGGCCGAACCGAGCACGATGGGAATCTGCAATTGCCAGGCGCGCCACACGGCCAGGTCGCGCGCCGAATAGCGCAAGCCTTCCTGCTGCTTGTAGGACGGGTCGTGCTCCTCGTCGATGACGATCAGCTTGAGCTGCGGCAAGGACGCCAGGATGGCCAGCCGCGTGCCGAGCACGATGCGCGCCTGGCCCTGGTGGGCGGCCAGCCAGTGCAGCATGCGCTCGCCCTCGGACAGGCTGCTGTGCAGGGTGGCCAGCATGACGCCAGGAAAGCGCGCGCGGATATTGCCTTCGAGCTGGGGCGTAAGGTTGATTTCCGGCACCAGGATCAGGATTTGCGCCGCCTCGTCGCGCGCCAGCACCTGGGCGCACGCCTGCAGATACACTTCCGTCTTGCCGCTGCCCGTCACGCCATACAGCAGGGTCGGTTGAAAACCCTGGGCGCCGCCGATGGCGTCGGCCGCTTCCTGCTGCGCCGGATTGAGCGCCGGCATGTTCAGCGGCGTGCCGTCATGCGCGTCGGCCAGCTTGGCCAGCTTCTTGATGGCGCGGTCGAGCGCCACCGTCGTCAGCACGCGCAAATTCTTCGGCAAGCCCGGCAGCGCCACTTCGCCCAGCGGACGCTGGTAGTAATCGGCGGCAAAGGCGGCCAGCGCCAGCCACTGTGCCGACAGCGGCGCCAGCTGGCTGCGCACGGCCAGCACCTCCTTCAATTTCGCGTCGGGCACGTCGGTGCTGTCGGACACGCCGACGATCAACCCCATCACTTCACGCCGGCCGAACGGCACCAGCGCCAGCTGCCCCACCTGCGGCAATGCCGCGTCAGCGTCGGCCCCCGCCTGCCAGCGGTAGTCGAACAGGGCGTTCAGGGGCGTGTCGAGCGCGACTTTCAAGATGCACTGCGGCATGGGTGGGATGGCCTATCTTAATAAAAAAGCATGCCGTGCGGCGATGCGTGAGGTCAGGCATGGCGCCAGCCGGCCATGATACTTGTTTCGCCCGTCAAACGCCTAACGGGGGGCGGCACGAGGCGGCGGACGCCCTCACCTGCCCTGAAGAAAATTCTGTGGATAACTTTGTGGACAAAGCAAAATTAACTTCCAGAATAATGTGGATAGAAAATTTTGACCCTCGTCAAGGGGGCACGAAAGAAAATTTAATCGTTTAAAATCAATCACTTAAAAATACACGCCCGGGAGGGCAAAAAACCAAGCGACTTTTCCACCCTCTGTGCATAACTGAACCATTTGTGAATTTTTTTGCATGAGCATCCATGTATTTTGCATGACGCCAATCAAGGATTTCGACATTTTCACTGGCAAAATGGCCGCTTGCCGGGCAAGGCCCGCGAATGCGGCCACGCCGCGGCAGAAAATTGTTTAAATATCATGCAGTGCAACATACACTTCAGGTGAAACCTGAACATGCGCGCTAAGTGCCCGTTAACAAATTACTTTTCAATTTTATCCACAGAATCTGTTGATAACTTTGTGGACAATGAACTTATAAGCCTGCCGGCCAGAAGAACAACCTTGCTCATTGTGGCAAGGATCGTTAATACCTGAAATTTTTATTTCTTAAAAATCAAATACTTGCAGTCATCTCCCGGGCTAGGCTTTTCGACTGCCTTTTATTTCCGCAGTAAAAAAAATTGTGCATAAGTCGGTATTGCCCCAGGGGTGACAGCCATGAAAAAAGGCAGGCTTCCTGTGGAAAACCCGCCTTTTTGCCATGCCGGGCGCCCTGGGGCGCCGCTGATGACGTTGTTGATTGACTATTTACTGGCCGCTGCGCATGGCGCGGCTCATGCTGTGCACGGCTTCCACCATGGCTGCCACGGATTCCGGCGGCGTGAACTGTGAAATGCCGTGGCCCAGGTTGAACACGTGGCCCGTGCCTGCCGATGGCGCGCCAAACGCGTTGAGCACTTTCGCCACTTCGGCGCGGATTTGCTCGGGGCTGGCGAACAGGATGGCGGGGTCGAGATTGCCCTGCAAGCCCACTTTGTGGCCCACCAGCTGGCGAGCGCGCGTCAGGTTGACGGTCCAGTCCAGTCCCACGGCGTCGGCGCCGATGTCGGCGATCTGCTCGATCCACTGGCCGCCGCCCTTGGTAAACACGATGGCAGGGATCTTGACGCCATCCTTGTCGCGTTTCAGTTGCGCCACCACTTGCTGCATGTAGGCCAGCGAAAATTCCTGGTAGGCGCCATCGGCCAGCGCACCGCCCCAGGAATCGAAAATCATCACGGCTTGCGCGCCGGCATCAATTTGCGCATTCAGGTATTGCGCCACGGACGTGGCGTTGATGGCCAGGATGTGGTGCATCAGTTCCGGGCGGTTGTACAGCATCTTCTTGATGGTGTGGAACTCTTTCGAGCCGCCGCCTTCCACCATGTAGCACGCCAGGGTCCACGGGCTGCCGGAAAAGCCGATCAGCGGCACGCGGCCGTTCAATTCCGTGCGGATCTGCGTGACGGCCTTGAAGACATAGTCGAGCGTATCGAGGTCCGGCACTTGCAGGGCCATCACATCCTGTTCCGTGCGCAGCGGGCGCTCGAACTTCGGTCCTTCGCCATCGGCGAAATACAGGCCCAGGCCCATGGCGTCGGGCACCGTCAGGATGTCGGAAAACAAGATGGCCGCGTCGAGCGGGAAGCGCTCCAGGGGCTGCAGGGTCACTTCCGTGGCGTAATCGGGATTCTTTGCCAGGCCCAGGAAGGAGCCGGCCCGCTCGCGCGTGGCGCGGTATTCGGGCAGGTAGCGGCCCGCCTGGCGCATCAGCCAGACAGGCGTGTGCTCGGTTGGCTGGCGCAGCAGCGCGCGCAGGAAAGTATCATTCTGAAGCGGAGCAAATTGTGGCATGGCAGGCAATCGAGCTTGGAGAAGCGGTATTATCGCATCCAATCGCCGCCATTTCATTGATTCCAGTGCCGCTTAGCAGCATTTGCCATGCACGGCAGCGCTTTCGTTGTGCCTGCCCTTCCATTATGATGATGTACGCTGCCACGCGCCCTGCCCCTGCCTGGCGGCCCTTGATCCCACCACACACGGAGCCCGCATGACCTCAACCGCATCCAGCACCCCTTATGGCACCTGGCCATCGCCGATCAGCGCCGCCATCGTCGCGGCCGGCGCCTCGCCGCTGACGCAGCTGGCCCTGGGGGGCGCCGATGGCGGCGATGTCTTCTGGCTGGCCGGCCGCGCCAGCGAAGCGGGCCGCAACACCCTGCTGCGCCAGCGCGGCGCGCGTGTCGATGAACTGACGCCGGCGCCGTTCAACGTGCGCACGCGCGTGCACGAATATGGCGGCGGCGCGTATGCCGTCGCTGGCGATACCGTGTATTTTTCGCATTTCGCCGATAACCGCCTGTACCGCGTCGCCGCCGATGGCGCCGCGGAAGCCTTCAGCGCGGGGGGCAATACGCGCTACGCGGACTTCGTCGTCGATGCGGCCCGCGCGCGCCTGATCGCCGTGCGCGAGCAGCATCCGGAAGAAGGCCATGCCCACCCGGAAAACAGCCTGGCCGCCATCGGCTTCGACGGCAGTGAAACGGTGCTGGCGCGCGGCCACGATTTCTATGCGGCGCCGCGCCTGTCGCCGGACGGCAGCCAGCTGGCCTGGATCAGCTGGGACCACCCGCGCCTGCCATGGCAAGGTACGGAACTGTGGCTGGCCGACGTGCATGCGGACGGCAGCCTCGGTTCGCCGCGCCTGATCGCCGGCGGCGCGCGCGAATCGATTTGCCAGCCAGAATGGTCGCCGAACGGCTTGCTGCACTTCGTTTCCGACAGCAGCGGCTGGTGGAACCTGTACCGCCTGCACGGCGCCGACATCGAGGCGCTATGCCCGATGGAAGCGGAATTTGCCACGCCGCACTGGACCTTCGGCGGCAGCATGTACGGCTTCCTGTCCGCCGACGAGATCGTCTGCACGTATATCCAGGCCGGCATCAGCTACCTGGCGCAATTGAACGTGGCCGCGGCCAAGCTCGAGCCGATACCGCACCCGTACCAGGAAATCCGCGAACTGCGCGTCGGCCCCGGCTTTGTCGCGCTGCTGGGCGGCAGCCCCACGATTGCGCTGGAACTGGCGCGCATCGACCTGTCGAACCACGAGCTGGAAGTGCTGGCGCAATCGATCGCGCAATTACCCGCGCTCGGCCACCTGTCCGTGCCGCGCAGCTTGAGCTTTCCGAGCAGCAATGATCGCACGGCCCACGCCTTCTTCTATGCGCCCACCAACAGCGACGCGCTAGCGCCCGATGGAACGTTACCTCCCGTCATCGTCATCAGCCATGGCGGCCCTACCAGCATGGCCAGCAATACCCTGAAGCTGGCGACCCAGTACTGGACCAGCCGCGGCATCGGCGTGCTCGACGTCAACTATGGCGGCAGCAGCGGTTTCGGCCGCGAATACCGCGACGCGCTGCGCGGGCAATGGGGCATCGTCGACGTGGAAGACTGCATCGCCGGCGCGCGCTACCTGGCCGCCCACGGCCTGGCCGACCCCGAGCGCCTGATCATCCGCGGCGGCAGCGCCGGCGGCCTGACGACCCTGTGTGCCCTGACCTTCCATGACGTCTTCAAGGCCGGCGCCAGCTATTACGGCGTATCCGACCTGAAGGGCCTGGATCTCGATTCGCACAAGTTCGAATCGCACTACAACGATTACCTGATCGCCTCGCAGCCGCAGGCCGAGGCCCTGTACCGCGCACGCTCGCCCATCCACCACACGGATAAATTGTCGCGCCCCATGATTTTCTTCCAGGGCCTCGATGACAAGGTGGTGCCGCCGCAGCAGTCGCAGCTGATGGTCGACGCCCTGCAGGCGCGTGGCGTGCCCGTCGCGTATGTGCCGCTCGAAGGCGAGGGCCACGGCTTCCGCAAGGCGGAAAACATCGTGCGCACGCTGGATGCGGAACTGTATTTCTACCAGCGCGTGTTCGGCCTGCCCGTGCCGGCCGGCGATGCGCCCGTGCAGATCGCCAACTTGCCCGCATGACCGAGCAGCATATAGACCAACATCTGCTGGACGAGTTCGCTGCACTGGAACAGCACGAACAGATGATCCTGGCCCTGCTGGCGATCACGGGCGAACCGGTCGGCAAGCATGCCGTCTACGAACACTTGCAGCGCGCCAATGTGGTCGAACCGGACGGCACGCCGTTTTCCCTGCCCGTCGTGACGGCCATGCTGCAGCGGCTGACGCGCCTGGCGCTGGCGTCCGAGATCGTCGGGCGCGGCTTTGCCTGCGAAGCGAAATTGCGCTGGCCCGCCATGCGCGCGGCCATCGAGCACCTGGTGTTCCGCGACCTGTGCCAGGCGATCGAGCTGATCAATCCCGTGCGCCGCAACTGGGATGGCTATGTGGAGCTGCGCAGCTACCGCCAGGGCGTGGCGCGCCTGCGCATCGCCCTGTTGCGCAACGACGAGGTGCGCCACGTGGCCGCCGTCCTGGCCGCCTGCATGGCTTGCTACGAAGCGCAGCAGCTGCATCCGCTGATCGAGATCTTCGGCCGCCCGTTCGAGCCGGAGATGCTGTCCTTCGTCATGCCGCAATTGCAGGATGACATACTGGCCGTGCTGCTGGGCAATGCGCCGCGCGAGCCGGCCACGGCGCGCGCCATCCGCGGCTATGCGCGTGAGCACCACGCGCGCCAGGCGGCCGCCGGCGACCACATCGGCGCCGCCCTGCCGCTGGCCCTGGCCGAGGATGCCCTGCTGTGCGGCGAACTCGACACGGCTGCGCGCTACCTGGCGGGCCAGCAGGGCCCGCAGGTGCTGTTTATCGACAGCAGCATCGCCCTGTTGCACGGTGAACACGCGCACGCCGTGGCCGGCTTCGAGACGGCCTTGAAAGGGCTGCGCAAGGAAGCGGGCAAGCGCAAGCTGTGCTTTACGGGCATCGGCGGCCACCTGTATGTGCTGGCACTGCTGCGCGGCAACGACGCCAAGCTGCTCAAAGCCGCGGAAAGTTATCTCGACATCGCCCTGCACGCGCAGCCGAACCACGACAGCATC
Source organism: Janthinobacterium sp. 1_2014MBL_MicDiv (assembly GCF_001865675.1). Classification (NCBI taxonomy): domain Bacteria; kingdom Pseudomonadati; phylum Pseudomonadota; class Betaproteobacteria; order Burkholderiales; family Oxalobacteraceae; genus Janthinobacterium; species Janthinobacterium sp. 1_2014MBL_MicDiv. Next base: position 6,334,590 of record NZ_CP011319.1, on the reverse strand, counting down.
GTCTACCAGCAACTCAATACCTTGCGCCTGGTGCGCGCCGGCGTGCTGCAGGCCGAAGCGATCCCCACGCGCAACTGGGAAACGGGCTTGCAGGCGCAGCTGTTCCAGGGCTTGCTGTATTACTGGCTGGCGCTACCGCAATTGAGCGAACGCAAACCCCAGCTGCGCCTGCTGGTGCAGCAGGCGGACGCGGCCGGCTACAACCTGATCGCGGCACAGGCGGCAGGCTTGCTGGGCTTGATGAGCGAGCCGGAACAGGAGCGCTATGCGACGGGCAAGCGCGCGCAACATGGCTTGACGGACATGGCGCCGTGGTTCGAGCGCCAGGAAGCGTGGCAGCGCCAGCTGAGCGCCCTGATCAACCTGCAGCAGAATGCCCCCGCCGAAGCGCTGGGCGGCGTCTCGCGCCTCGTGTGGCTGGTGGCGTTCGACCCGCGCTTCGGCCTGACGGCCGTGGAAGTGCGCGAGCAGAAACGCGACGCGCGCGGCGGCTGGAGCAAGGGCCGCGCCATGGGCCTGAAGCGCCTGGCCGAAGAGGCGGGCGACATCGATTTCCTCACGCCGCAGGACGCGCGCGCGGCCGGCAGCATCGCGCCATTCAAACAGTATTATTCGTCGGCGCCGCGCTATGAAATCGAGCTGGACAAGGCCGCCGTGCTGCTGGTGGGCCACCCGCTCGTGTTCTGGCTCGACCACCCCGACACGCGCGTGGAACTGATCGCCGGCGCGCCCGAGCTCCTCATCAAGTCGCACGAGGGGCAGCTGTGGCTGGGCATGCAGCCGCCGCTGCCCGACAGCGGCAGCCATGTCGTGGTGCAGCGCGAGACGCCGACGCGCCTGCGCGTCGTGCACATCCTCGACGAGCACCGGCGCATCGGCGCCATCGTGGGGCTGGGGCTGTCCGTGCCCCTGCATGCGGAAAAACAGGTCATGCAGGCCATCGGCGCCATCTCCTCGATGGTCACCGTGCAGTCCGATATCGGCGGCGGCGCGGGCGACGCGCAGGCGATCACGGCCGACCACCGCCTGCACGTGCACCTGCTGCCCTACCAGCAGGGCCTGAAAATGCAGATCCTCGTGCGCCCGCTGCTCGACAACGGCGCCTATTACGCGCCGGGTAGCGGCGCCGAGAGCGTGTTTGCCGATGTGGCGGGCCGGGCCGTGCAGGCGCGGCGCGACCTGAACGCGGAGCGCGAGGCGCAGCGCCAGCTCATCGGTCGCTGCCTGGTGCTGGAAGAGGCGGAAGAAGAGCATGGCGAATGGCTGCTGGGCCAGCCTGCCCTGGGCTTGCAGCTGCTGGTGGAATTGCAGGCGCTCGATCCCGCCAACATCGTGCTGGCCTGGCCCGAAGGCGAAACCATGCGCGTGTCGAAACGCATCGACAGCGGCCAGATGCGCCTGAAGATCAAAAGTGAAAAAGACTGGTTTGCCGCCAGCGGCGAAGTGCAGATCGACGAAGACAAGGTCATGGATCTGCGCGCCCTGCTGGACTTGATGCAGCACAATAAAAGCCGCTTCGTGGCCCTCGGCGACAACCAGTTCCTCGCCCTCAGCGACGAATTGCACCGCCGCCTGTCGGAACTGGCCGCGTATGGCGAGGCGCATGCCGATGGCGTGCACATCCACCCGCTGGCCGCCTTCGCGCTGGAAGAACTGGCCACCGATGCGGGCGGCGTGCAGGCCGACAAATTGTGGCGCGAACACTTGCTGCGCCTGCGCGCGCTCGACGATCATCAGCCGCAGCTGCCCAGCACCCTGCAGGCGGACTTGCGCGACTACCAGCTGGCCGGCTACGAATGGCTGGCGCGCCTGGCGCACTGGGGCGTAGGTGCCTGCCTGGCCGATGACATGGGCCTGGGCAAAACCTTGCAGGCGCTGGCCCTGATCCTGGCGCGCGCGCCGCACGGCCCGACCCTGGTGGTCGCGCCCACGTCCGTGTGCATGAACTGGATCAGCGAAGCGCAGCGTTTCGCGCCCACCTTGAAGGTGAAGCTGTTCGGCACAGGCGACCGCGCCGACATGCTGGACACCTTGCAGCCGTTCGACGTGGTGGTGGCCAGCTATGGCTTGCTGCAGCAGGAAGCGGCCATGTTCGCGGGCGTGCGCTGGCATACGATCGTGCTCGACGAGGCGCAAGCGATCAAGAATGGCGCCACCAAGCGCTCGCAAGCCGTGATGGCGCTGCAGGGCGACTTCCGCATGGTGGCCAGCGGCACGCCGCTGGAAAACCACCTGGGCGAATTGTGGAATCTGTTCCGCTTCATCAATCCGGGCTTGCTGGGCACGCTCGACCAGTTCAACCTGCGCTTCGCCGGTCCCATCGAGAAAGACCAGGACAAGCGGGCGGCGGCCGGCGCCCGCCTGCGCCTGCGCAGATTGATCGCGCCGTTCATCCTGCGCCGCACGAAGACGCAAGTGCTGTCGGAGTTGCCGTCACGCACGGAAATCGTGCTGGAAGTGCAGCTGTCGCCGCCCGAAACGGCGCTGTACGAATCGCTGCGCCGCGAAGCGCTGGAAAAGCTGGCCATGGTGGAAGGGCCGGCATCGAAGAAAGCCATCCAGATCCTGGCCGAGATCATGAAGCTGCGCCGCGCCTGCTGCAACCCGCAGCTGGTGGCGCCCGAGCTGGGCCTGGCCAGCAGCAAGCTGGCCGCGTTCGCGCAATTGTTGTCGGGCTTGCTGGAAAACCGCCACAAGGTGCTTGTCTTCAGCCAGTTCGTCGACCACCTGACCCTGATCCGCCAGCACCTGGAGCAGCATGGCGTGGCCTACCAGTACCTCGATGGCGCCACGCCCATGCAGGAGCGCAAGCGCCGCGTCGACGCCTTCCAGGCGGGCGAGGGCGATGTTTTCCTGATCAGCCTGAAAGCGGGCGGCATGGGCATCAACCTGACGGCGGCCGATTACGTGATCCACATGGACCCGTGGTGGAACCCGGCCGTGGAAGACCAGGCCTCGGACCGCGCCCACCGCATGGGGCAATTGCGTCCCGTCACCATTTACCGCCTGGTGGCCAAGCACACGATCGAGGAAGGCATCGTCGAGTTGCACCAGCACAAGCGCGACCTGGCCGACAGTCTGCTGGAAGGCAGCGACGCGGCCGCGCGCATGTCGGCCAGCGACATGCTGGGCATGCTGCAGGAAGGCTTGAAAAAATGAACGGGGAAGCCGCGTTCCATGCGATGATCGTTTTTCCCTGTTTTGATCCCATGCCATGACCGACTATATCGCCACCAGCGCCGGCCAGCGCGCCACCTTCTTGTGCGGCAAATCCTGGACGGCCTATGCCGGCACCTTCATCATGGCCGTGCTGCTGTTTTTCGCCGCCCTGCCGCTGGCCTTCAAGTACAACACGCGCGCCGCCCTCGTCGTGCTGATCGGTTCGGCCCTGATCGTCGGCTACCGCCTGCTGACGACCCGCAGCTACCAGCTGTACTACGACGAGGCGGGCGTGTGGCTGGCGTCCGGCATCTTGCCGTGGAAGAAGAAACTGACGGGCGTCAAATGGCGCGACATGGATGAAGCCGTGTATGAAACCAACTTCTGGAGCTGGCTGTTCCAGTCCTACACGATCCGCGTCAGCCAGCGTTACACACAAGAAGTCGAAATCCACGCCACCGGCATGGCGCGCGGCAAGGATGCCGTGGCGGCCCTGAATGCGCGCCACCAGGAGCTGCTGCACGGCAGCGCCATCGTCGTCTAGCCCGGCGGCCGGCCGGCAAAAAACTGCGCAAGCGCGGCAATTAGTGCTAATCTTTGGGCCGCCCTGGCAAGCAAGGCCGACCTTTCAATAGTTGTTTGTTATTTATATTATCAGTTTATTCGTGACTGGATTTAACAAACAACCAAATATTCAAGAGATGAACTATGCTGACAAGAAATAAAGTTGCGCTCGCCGCATTGATGATGGCATTCACCCTGACACCGGCCAGCGCCGCCAAGAAACCGCAGAAAAGCGGCAAGGCCAGCACCAGCAGCAGCAAGAAAAAAACCGTCGCCAAGAAGGCGGCCGTCGTCAGCGCCGCCACGGCAGCCACGGTAGCGGCCGTCGCCAGCGAGAACAGCAGCGACCGTTCCATGAATAACCTGAGCGGCCAGTTCCTCACCGCGCTGTGGCGCATGGATCCGGAAGGTGCCATTGCCGTCGGCAAATACGACGGCGCCGCCAACCTGAGCATTCCCGACGCGGCCAGCCGCCAGAAGCAGCTGGCCTTCATCGAAGAATGGCTGGGTAAATTCGGCAAGCTGAATGCGGGCAAGATGTCCGACAAGCAACGTACCGACCTGGCCTTGCTGACCAATAAACTGCAGTCGGACCGCTGGTACCTGACCACCTTCCGCGAATTCGAATGGAATCCCGCCCTCTACAACGTGGCCGGTTCCATCGACTTCATCCTGAACACGGAATACGCGTCGCAGCCGCAGCGCCTGCGCACCTTGCTCAAACGCATCGCCACCGTGCCGCAATACTATGTGGCCGCGCGCGCCAGCATCCATCAGCCCACGCGCGAACATACGCAGCTGGCCATCGCCCAGAGCGCTGGCGTGCTCAGCGTGCTTGACGACTTGAACAAGACGGCGCAAGGCTCGATCCTGACGGCGACCGAGAAGCAGCTGTACAACGCGCGCATCGCCGCGGCCCGCACGGCCGTGCAAGGCTATGCTGCCTGGCTGACGGAACAGGATGCGGCACTGGCGCAAAATGGCAACGCCCGCTCCTTCCGCATCGGCAAGGACTTGTACGAGCAGAAATTTACCTACGATATCCAGGCCAGCGTCAGCGCCGAACAGATGTACCAGAAGGCCCTGGCCGCGCGCGAAAAACTGCTTGAACACATGGACAGCCTGTCCGACGAGCTGTGGCTGAAAACCATGGGCAACGCGGCCAAGCCGGCCGACCGCACGGCGAAGATCGGCATGGTCATCGACAAGCTGTCGAGCAACCACGTGGCGCCAGCCGATTTCGTGCCGGAAATCCGCCGCCAGATCCCGGAATTGCAGGAATGGGTGGCCAGCCACAACCTGCTGACGATGGACCCGAAAAAGCCGCTCGTCGTGCGTGAAACGCCGGCCTACCAGCGCGGCGTGGCCGGCGCCAGCATCGAGGCGCCCGGCCCGTATCGTCCGCAAGACCGCACCTATTACAACGTGACGCCGCTCGACGGCGAAACGCCGGAACAGGCGGAAAGCAGCTTGCGCGAATACAACCACTGGATCTTGCAGATCCTGAACATCCACGAAGCCATCCCCGGCCACTACACGCAGCTCGTGTACGCCAACAAGTCGCCGTCGCTGGCCAAGTCGATCTTCGGCAATGGCGCCATGATCGAAGGCTGGGCCGTGTATGGCGAGCGCATGATGCTCGAATCGGGCTATGGCAATAACGCGCCGGAAATGTGGCTGATGTACTCGAAGTGGAACTTGCGCAGCGTCACCAACACCATCCTCGACTACAGCGTGCACGTGCTGGGCATGACGCGAGAACAGGCGCTCGACCTGCTGACGCGCCAGGCCTTCCAGACGCAGCGCGAAGCGACGGAGAAATGGCGCCGCGTGCAGCTGAGCTCGGTGCAGCTGACCAGCTATTTCAGCGGCTACAGCGAAATCATGGACTTGCGCGAACAGCGCAAGCAAGCGCTGGGCAGCAAATTCGTGCTGAAGGATTTCCATGAACAATTCCTCAGCTATGGCAGCGCGCCCGTGAAAGTCATCAAGGAATTGATGAATTAAGCCGCACGCATCCTCAGCTTGCAAAGGGCGCTGCGGCGCCCTTTTTGCATGCGTTTGCGCCACCGCAAACCGCCCGGCGCCGTAGCGCCTACGCTGACAGGAAGGCAGGCGCCACCGCTCTCCTCACCGGCAATTGCCAATTTTTCTGCTAGGGTGATGGTCAGGAAGGTCCATGCATATGTCCGTCCAGTGCGACACCCGCGATTACGCCAAACGCCTCGCCTCGGCAGGCATGGTCACGCCGCAAGCGACAGTCCATGCGGCGCCCGTCGGTGATGTGCTGGGCGCGGCCGTCGTCGTGCGTGGCGAGCTGGCGGCGCTGGAGCGCAATCTGCCGGGGGAATTCACGCCGCTGGCGCAAAAGGTCGACACCAGGGGGATGCCCTGGAACTGACACTCGCTACCAGAATAGATGCACTGGAGCATCAGCTCGACACGAGGATAGATGCCCTGGAATTGGATGCCCTGGCATTGACACGCAATACCAGGATAGAGACGCTGGGGCAAAAATTCGACGCCTTCCTGGAATGCCTGGACTTGCGCCATGGCGCCGACAGGAAACACGTGCACTGGATGATGCGCAGCCTGATGCTGCTCAACCTGGCCATCCTCGGCAAACTGATGCCGCAGTAAGCACCCACTAACGTCCCGCTCGATAAAAAAGCCGCGGCTCCCGAGGAAGCAGCGGCCTGCATCTGCACGTGGTGGAGCTGGCTTTAGGATGCCTCTTCCGGCGCCTGCGTGGCCTTGACGAAGACATCCTCGGCAAACTGATGCCGCAGTAAGCACCCACTAACGTCCCGCTCGATAAAAAAGCCGCGGCTCCCGAGGAAGCAGCGGCCTGCATCTGCACGTGGTGGAGCTGGCTTTAGGATGCCTCTTCCGGCGCCTGCGTGGCCTTGACGAAGATGGGCGCCACCAGCAAGCCCAGCTCGAACAGCAGGCACATGGGAATGGCCAGCGAAAACTGGCTGACCACGTCCGGCGGCGTAACGATGGCGGCAATGACGAAGGCGCCGACGATCACGTACGGGCGCACTTCCTTGAGCTTCGCGATGGACACCAGGCCCATGCGCACGAGGATGACCACCACGACGGGCACTTCGAAGGTGGCGCCAAAGGCCAGGCACATCGACATGACGAAATCGAGGTAGTTTTCGATATCGGGGGTCACGGCGATCGACGACGGCGAAAAGTCGCTGATGAAGTGAAACACGCGGCCAAAGACAAAGAAGTAGCAGAAGGCCACGCCGGCCATGAACAGCAGCGACGAGGAAATGACGAGCGGCGCGATCAGGCGCTTTTCATGCGTATACAGGCCGGGGGCGATGAAGGCCCACATCTGGTACAGCACCCAGGGCAGGGCGACGATGAAGGCGATCACCAGGGTCACTTTCATCGGCACCAGGAAGGGCGAGATGACGCCGGTGGCGATCATTTTCGAGCCGGCCGGCAGCGAGGCGATCATCGGCGCGGCGATGAAGTCGTAGATCTGCGACGGGCCTGGCCAGTAAAACAGCACGGCGCAGACGACGGCGATGCCGATCGAGGCCTTGACCAGGCGGTTGCGCAGCTCGACCAGATGCGAGATAAAGGTTTCTTCCACCGGGGATTTGCTACTCATGAGTAAAAGGAGGAGGAACTGGCGCGCGGACGGAAACGCGCCACGCGGGCGGCAGCCGACTGCACGTGCATCTTGCCGCCATGGCGCTGCTTGTACCAGCCGGGAATGGCGGAATTGCGCACCAGCTTCTTGCGGCGGAATTCGCGCGCCTTGCGGGCCAGGTCATCGTTGGTGGCGCGCAGCATGGCTTCATGGGCATCGTGCCCATCGTCATGCCCCGCATACGTGGCGGAGTCGCCGCGCCATGCGTTTTCCACCTCGGCCAGGTTGCCCGAGATCGAGTTTTCCACGCCATGCATGGATTTCTCCACGCTTTGCTTGACGGAATGGGCCGCCTCCTGCACTTCCTTCTGCAGGTTCTTCAGCTCTTCCATTTCGATTTCGCGCGAGACTTCGGATTTCACCTGGTTCAGGTAGCGCTGCGCGCGGCCATACAGGGTACCGGCCATGCGCGCCACTTTCGGCAGCTTTTCAGGGCCGATGACTATCAGTGCAACCACGCCGATGATGGCGATTTTAGAGAGACCGAGATCGATCATAAGCGGACAAGTGCCGTTACCGGACGAGGCAATCGCCCCGCCACGCTATCAGGACTTGCTTTTCTCTTTCGTCTCGACGTCGATGGTGCTTTTGTCGGCCACTTGCGATGGCGCAGCAGGAGGAGTGTTGGCTGCCGGGGCATCATCTTCGCCCTTGACGCCATCCTTGAAGCCTTTGACGGCCTTGCCGATATCACCGCCGATATTGCCCAGTTTCTTGGTGCCGAAGACCAGCATCACAATGACCAGAACGATCAGCCAGTGCCAAATACTCAATGAACCCATCACATTCTCCTTGCGGGACGGTGCCCGAATAGCGTCAACCAATGCGGGTAGTATACACGCGAACCCGGCGCGCGGCGAAATCAGTGCTGGCCGCGCCAGGGACGCGGGCCGCCATACACGTGCATGTGCAGGTGGTACACCTCTTGCCCGCCGTCCGGGCCGCTGTTGATCATGGTCTTGAAGCCGCCGGACGGCACGCCATCGGCGTCATAGCTGACGGCACAACCGAATTCGGCAGCGAGCTTCGGCGCCAGGCGCAGCAGCTTGCCCAGCACTGCCGTATGGCTGTCGTCGCAGTCGGACAGGCTGGCCACGTGCTGCTTCGGTATCAACAGCAGGTGCACGGGGGCGGCCGGGTTGATGTCCTTGAAGGCCAGCAAGTCCTCGTCTTCATAGACTATGCTCGAAGGAATTTGTTTTGCAGCAATCTTGCAAAAAATACAGTTATCCACGCGCGCTCCCATCAATCAGTGTTTATCCGTTTCGCCGGCATCGCGCAGCTCATCCTTGCGCGCCGCCTTCTCTTCGAGACCGGACAGGCCTTCGCGGCGCGCCAGCTCGTCAAGCACCTGCTGCGGCGTCAGGTCGAACTGCGCCAGCATCACCAGGCTGTGAAACCACAGGTCGGCGCACTCGTACAGAACCTTGGACGGGTCGTTGTCGCGCCGCGCATCCTTGGCGGCCATCACGGTTTCCGTCGCCTCTTCGCCGATTTTTTTCAAGATGGCATCGTCGCCCTTGGCAAACAGGCGCGCCACATAGGAGGTGGCGGGGTCGCCGCCATTGGCCGGCTTGCGCGATTCGATCACGGCGGCCAGGCGCTTTAAAGTTTCACTCATTTGTTCTTGGTTTCCGCGTATATCGTTTCGGGGTCTTTCAGCACCGGGTCGGTGACTTGCCATTCGCCCGTTTTCTCGTCGCCTTCGAACTTCTGGAAGAAGCACGAGTGGCGGCCCGTATGGCAGGCGATGCCGCCGGCCTGCTCGATTTTCAGCAAGACCACGTCTTCGTCGCAATCGAGGCGGATTTCCAGCACCTTTTGCGTGTGGCCCGACTCTTCGCCCTTGTGCCACAGTTTCTTGCGCGAACGGCTCCAGTATACGGCTTCACCCAGTTCCACCGTGCGCGCCAGGGCGTCGCGGTTCATCCAGGCAAACATCAGCACGTCATTGCTGCCCGCCTCCTGCGCGATCACGGGCACCAGCCCATGCTCGTCCCATTTGACCTTTTTCAGCCACTTGGCATTGCTCGATACGATCGTTGCGTTTTGCATATGGTTCTATCCCGGGTTGGACGCTGATTATGCCAGGCGCATGGGAATGCCCTGCTGCGCCATGAAGCGCTTGGCTTCCTGCACCGTGTGCTGGCCATAGTGGAAGATGCTGGCGGCCAGCACGGCGTCCGCGCGACCCACCTTGATGCCGTCGACCAGGTCCTGCAAGCCGCCCACGCCGCCCGAGGCGATGACGGGAATGCTGACGGCGTCGGACACGCCGCGCGTCAAGCCCAAATCAAACCCCACCTTGGTGCCGTCGCGGTCCATGCTGGTCAGCAAGATTTCACCGGCGCCCAGGCTTTCCATTTTACGCGCCCACTCGAACGCGTCCAGGCCCGTGGCGGTGCGTCCGCCGTGGGTAAACACTTCCCACTTGCCCGGTGACACCTGCTTGGCGTCGATGGCCACGACGATGCATTGCGAGCCATGCTTTTGCGATGCCTCAAACACCAGCTGCGGATTCGTCACGGCCGAGGTGTTGATGCTGACCTTGTCGGCGCCCGCGTTGAGCAACCGGCGCACGTCTTCCACCACGCGCACGCCGCCGCCCACCGTCAGCGGGATGAACACTTGCGAGGCCACCGCTTCGATGATGTCGAAGATCAGGCCGCGGTTGTCGCTCGAGGCGGTAATGTCGAGGAAGGTGATTTCATCGGCGCCCTGCTCGTCGTAGCGGCGGGCGATTTCCACCGGGTCGCCGGCGTCGCGCAATTCCGTGAAATTGACGCCTTTGACGACGCGGCCATTGGTCACGTCGAGGCAGGGGATGATACGTTTTGCAAGCATGATGATATCCAGATTGTCGCCAGGCCCGGGCATGCGCAGGCACGCCCCGGCCGGGCTGGCTTAAACGGCGGCGTCGGTCAGCTCGTCGGCGCGCTCTTGCGCCTGCGCCAGGTCGATCGTGCCTTCATAGATGGAGCGGCCGCAGATCACGCCTTCGATGCCTTCGGCCTGGACCGCGCACAGCGCTTCCACGTCGCCGATATTGTGCAGGCCGCCCGAGGCGATGACGGGGATCTTGACGGCTTGCGCCAGCTTGACGGTGGCTTCGATATTGATGCCGCCCATCATGCCGTCGCGGCCGATGTCCGTGTAAATGATCGATTCGACGCCATACGCCTCGAATTTCTTGGCCAGGTCGATCACTTCATGGCCCGACATCTTGCTCCAGCCATCCGTTGCCACCTTGCCATCCTTGGCGTCGAGGCCGACGATGATGTGGCCCGGGAAGGCGCTGCAGGCGTCGTGCAGGAAGCCGGGGCTCTTCACGGCCGCCGTGCCGATGATGATGTAGCTGATGCCGGCGTCCAGGTAGCGCTCGATGGTGTCGAGGTCGCGGATGCCGCCGCCCAGCTGCACGGGGATTTCCTCGATGTCGTTTTCCACGGCGAAATCTTGCACGGCCTTCAGGATGGATTTCACGGCGCCTTCGTTTTTCGGCTTGCCGGCAAATGCGCCGTTCAGGTCGACCAGGTGCAGCCGGCGCGCGCCTTGCATCAGCCAATGGCGGGCCATCTCGGCCGGGTCTTCGGAAAATACGGTGGCAAGTTCCATATCGCCTTGTTTCAGGCGTACGCAGTGACCGTCTTTCAGGTCGATGGCGGGAATGAGCAGCATGGTCAGTGTGGTGTCAGAGTGAGTGAGGAGCGAAGCCGGAAAGGCCACGAAGGTACGTCAAGGTTGCCAGTGAACGAAGTTCTTGTACAGCTGCAAGCCAGCGGCAGCGCTTTTTTCAGGGTGAAACTGTGTCGCGAAAATATTATCACGCGCGACCGCGCACGCAAACGGCGCACCATAGATAGTCTGGCCCACCGTGTGCGCGGCCTCTTGAGGTTGAGCAAAATAGCTGTGCACAAAGTAAAAATACGCCTGGTCGGCAATGCCCTCCCACATGGCATGGGATGCCGTTTGCCGGACTTGGTTCCAGCCCATTTGCGGCACCTTGAAGCGCGAACCGTCTTCCTGCACCTGGCCATCGAGCTGGAAGCGCACGACTTTGCCTGGCAGCAAGCCCAGGCCCGCCGCATCGCCCTCTTCGCTGGCGTCGAACAGCATTTGCTCGCCGATGCACACGCCCAGCACGGGCTTGCTGTCGGCGGCGCGCAGCAGCGCTTCGAGCACGCCCGATTCGCGCAGGCTGCGCATGCAGTCGGGCATGGCGCCCTGGCCCGGCAAGACGATGCGGTCGGCGCTGTCGATGTCTTGCGCCAATCCGGAAATGCGCACATCGGCTTCCGGCGCCACGGCGCGCAGCGCTTGCGCCACCGAGCGCAGGTTGCCCATGCCGTAATCCACCACCACAATTTTATTCATGTTTAATCTCGGAATCTACAGGGTATCGAGGGTGGCGCTTACAGGCTGCCCTTGGTCGACGGAATGATGCCGGCCGCGCGCTCATCGAGCTCGGCCGCCATGCGCAGCGCGCGGCCAAAGGCCTTGAACACGGTTTCGCACTGGTGGTGGGCATTCGTGCCGCGCAAGTTGTCGATATGCAATGTCACGCCCGCATGGTTGACGAAGCCGCGGAAGAATTCCAGCGTCAGGTCGACGTCGAAGCCGGCGATCATGGCGCGCGTAAACGGGATGTGGTATTCGATGCCGGGGCGGCCCGAGAAATCGAGCACCACGCGCGACAGCGCCTCGTCCAGCGGCACATACGCGTGGCCGTAGCGGCGGATGCCCTTCTTGTCGCCGATGGCCTTGGCCACGGCCATGCCCAGGGTGATGCCCACGTCTTCCACCGTATGGTGGTTGTCGATATGCACGTCGCCCGTCGCTTCGATATCGAGGTCGATCAAGCCGTGGCGGGCGATCTGGTCCAGCATATGGTCGAGGAAGGGCACGCCCGTGTTCAGCTTTTGCTGGCCGGTGCCGTCCAGATTGAGGGCGACGCGAACTTGCGTCTCATTGGTGTTGCGCGTGATTTCTGCGGTGCGGTTCATGGGAGGCTCTGGCGATAGGCTAAACGAGGGATGCCTTGAAGGCATCGAAAAAAAGGGAATTCTCTTCCGGGGTGCTGACGCTGATGCGCAGGCAATTGACCAGCGCAGCATGCATTTTACTCATATTTTTAATTAAAACCCTGCGGGCAAGCAGTTTTGCGCAAACATCGTCGGAATCAGCCACACGAATCAGAAGAAAATTTGCCTTCGACGGAAATACCGTCACGCCGGGCAGTTCCGCCAGGCGCAGCGCCAGGTCGTCGCGCGCGCTGTTGAGCAGGGCCGCCTGCGCATTGAGCACGTCGAGATGCTCGAGCGCGAATTCGGCCGCCGCCTGCGTCAGCACATTCACGTTGTACGGCGGGCGCACTTTCTCGAATTGCGCCAGCAGGGCCGGCGCGGCCGACATGTAGCCGAGGCGGATGCCGGCCAGGCCCAGTTTCGACACGGTGCGCATCACCACCAGGTTCGCGAATTCGGGCAGGCGGCCCATGAAGCTTTGCTGCGCGAACGGTTCATACGCTTCGTCGACGACGGCGATGCCCGTGTCGCCCAGCGCGGCGAGGATGCGTTCGATGTCGGCGCTGGCAAACAGGTTGCCGGTCGGGTTGTTCGGGTAGGCGAGGAACACCAGCGCCGGGCGGTGCTGCTCGATCGCCGCCAGCATGGCGTCCATGTCCAGGCTGAAGTCGGCGTTCAGGGGCACGCCAACGAAATCCATGCCGGCAAACTGCGCCGAGCGCGCATACATGACGAAGGCCGGCACGGGCGCCAGCAGCACGGCGCGCTTGCCCGGCTCCTGGCGGGCGCAGGCCATGGCCAGGATCGAAATCAGTTCGTCGGAGCCGTTGCCCAGCATGACGTCATAGCCAGATGGCACGCCCAGCTTGGCGCAGATGGCCGCCTGCAGGCTGGCGTACGACGGCGGATAGCGGTTCAGCACCACATTGGCCAGGCGCGCGCCCAGCGCATCGCGCAAGTGCTGCGGCAGCGGATACGGATTTTCCATCGCATCGAGTTTGATGTAACCGCTGGCGTCGGCCACATGGTAGCCGCCAATGGCCCGCACATCAGGCCGCACGGTATTGCTGATTAACTGATCGAGGAAAGACATGCTGCAAATACTCCTGATGTAAATGGATGCTAGAGGGCCACGTCTTCCGGTACGCCGGCGCTGCGCGCCTTGCGGGCCGGGGCTTTTTTCACGGCGGGCGGTTTTTTCACGGCAGCCGGCTGTTTCGTAGCAGCCGGCTTTTTAGCGGCAGCCTTGGCGGCCTTGGGCACGGCGGCGGCGGCGCGGCGCTTGGCCGGCGCCTTTTTCTCAGGCTTAGGCGCAGCCGGTTCGGCCAGCTCCTGTGCCAGCGCCGCCAATCGCTGTTCGATGATGGCGCAGTAGTCGGGATTGAGTTCGAAGCCGACGAAATCGCGCCCGCAGCGCTTTGCCGCCAGCGCCGTGGTGCCGCTGCCCATGAACAGGTCGAGCACCACGCCGCCAGGCGGGCACGATGCCTTGACCATGCGTTCGATGATTTCCAGCGGCTTTTGCGTCGGGTGGTCGGCCCGTTCCGGGTGTTCCTTGTGCAGGCGCGACACGCTCCACAAGTCTTTCGGGTTGTAACCGACTTCCAGCCATTTGGCGCCGATGAAGATCGAGCGCGAACGGGCTTTCTTGGTGGCCGCGTCGTAGGCGATGCGCACCGCGTCAAGGTCGAAGTAGTAATCCTTGCGCTTGACGAAGAAGCCGATGGTGTCGTGCACCGATGAAAAGCTGCGCACGCTGCCGCCCATGGACGGCACGCGGCGGTCCCAGATGATTTCATTCATCATCGCCATGCGCTGCTTGAGCATGACGAAGATCTCCGGCGAATAGCGCCAGGTGAGGAAGATATACAGGCTGCCGTTGGCTTTCAGCTTGGGCAGCGCCGCATCGATCCATTGCTCCGTCCAGCGCAGGTAGTCGGCTACCGACTGCTGGTCCGAGGCATTGCCGTAATCCTTGCCCAGATTGTAAGGCGGATCCGTCAGGATCAGGTCCACCGAGCCATCGGGAATGCGCGCCAGCCCCGCCAGCGCGTCCTCGCAATAGACCCGGTTGGCCCAGTCCGGCCGCTCCGCCATATTCGTCATGGCTGCGGCTTCAGACGCAGTTCGGCGCTGCGCGCGTGGGCTTGCAAGCCTTCGCCGTACGCCAGGGTGGCGGCGACACGCCCCAGGGTTTGCGCGCCCGCTTCGCTGACGTAAATGATGGACGAGCGCTTCTGGAAGTCGTACACGCCCAGCGGCGACGAGAAACGCGCCGTGCGCGACGTCGGCAGCACGTGATTGGGACCGCAGCAATAGTCGCCCAGCGATTCGGACGAGAAACGGCCCAGGAACATGGCGCCCGCGTGGCGGATCTGCTCAGCCCACTGCTGCGGATGCTCCGCCGAGATTTCCAGGTGCTCGGCGGCGATGGAGTTGGCGATCTCGCACGCTTCTTCCATGCTGCGCACCTTGATCAGCGCGCCCCTGTCCTGCAGCGAGGTGCTGATGGTGGCCTGGCGCGGCATCGTCGGCAGCAGCTTGGCGATGCTCTCCTCGACTCTGGCGATATAGTCCGCGTAGGGGCACAGCAGGATGGCCTGCGCCAGCTCGTCGTGCTCGGCCTGCGAAAACAGGTCCATCGCGACCCAGTCGGGGTCCGTCGTGCCATCGCACAGCACGAGGATTTCGGATGGTCCGGCGATCATGTCGATGCCGACGATGCCGAACACGCGGCGCTTGGCGGCGGCCACATAGGCGTTGCCGGGGCCGACGATCTTGTCCACGGCGGCAATCGTCTGCGTACCGTAGGCCAGCGCGCCGACGGCCTGCGCGCCGCCGATGGTGATCACGCGCGTCACGCCGGCAATCGCGGCGGCGGCCAGCACCATCTGGTTCTTCACGCCATCCGGCGTCGGCACCACCATGATGATCTCGCCCACCCCCGCCACATGCGCGGGAATGGCGTTCATCAGCACCGACGAAGGATAGGCGGCCTTGCCGCCCGGGACGTAGATGCCGACCCGGTCGAGCGGCGTGATCTTCTGCCCCAGCACCGTGCCATCGGGTTCGGTGTAGGTAAAGCCGCGCAGTTCCTCGCGCTGGCGTTCGTGGAAGGCGCGGATGCGCTGGGCGGCGATCTGCAGCGCCTCGCGCTGGGCCGACGGCAAGCCGTTCAGGGCCGCCTGCAATTCGGCTTGCGAAATATCAAACGCCGCCATTTCTGCCGCGCCGCCATGCGGGATGCGGTCGAAACGGTTGGTGTATTCCAGTACCGCGGCGTCGCCGCGCGTTTTCACATCGGCCAGGATTTTCGCGACCGACGTTTCAATCGCTGCATCGGTACCCGCCTCGAACGCCAGCAGCGTATCGAGCGATTGTTGGAAACCTTCCTGGCTTGAATCGAGCTTGCGTATCTGTATCGGCATAATCGGCTTTCTGCTACTGAATGTCTAGGCTTGCGAAGCAGTTTGCGAGGCGCGTTCGAAGGCCTCGATAATCGGCTGCAAGCGCTCGCGCTTGAGCTTTAAGGCGGCCTGGTTGACCACCAGGCGCGACGAAATTTCCATGATGTGTTCAACCTCGACGAGGTTGTTCGCGCGCAAAGTGCTGCCCGTGCTGACCAGGTCGACGATGGCGTCGGACAGGCCCACCAGCGGCGCCAGCTCCATCGAGCCATACAGCTTGATCAGATCGACGTGCACGCCCTTGGCGGCGAAATGCTCGCGCGCCGTGTGCACGAACTTGGTGGCCACGCGCAGGCGCGCGCCCTGGTGCACGGCCTTTTCATAGTCGAAGCCGGCCTGCACCGCCACCGACATGCGGCAGGAGGCGATATTCAGGTCGATCGGCTGGTACAGGCCTTCGCCGCCATGTTCGAGCAGCACATCCTTGCCCGCCACGCCGAAATCGGCCGCGCCGTACTGCACGTAGGTCGGCACGTCGCTGGCGCGCACGATGATGACGCGCACGTTCGGATCGTTGGTGGCCAAAATCAGCTTGCGCGACGTTTCCGGGTTTTCCAGCACCTTGATGCCTGCCGCTTCCAGCAGCGGCATGGTGTCCTCGAAAATGCGGCCTTTCGAGAGCGCCAGTATCAGCTGGGAATTGTCACCGCTGTTCGATCCGTTCATGCTCGTTCCTTTTTTGTTTTTACTTGATGCGCACGATGTTCGCGCCCACGGCCGACAATTTGACTTCCATGCGGTCGTAGCCACGGTCGAGGTGGTAGATGCGGTCGATCAGCGTTTCGCCATCGGCGGCCAGGGCCGCGATCACCAGCGACGCCGAGGCGCGCAGGTCGGTAGCCATCACGGGCGCGCCGCGCAGCTGCTTGACGCCGGCGATGATGGCCGTGTTGCCCTCGATGGTGATGTCGGCGCCCAGGCGGTTCATTTCCTGCACGTGCATGAAGCGGTTCTCGAAAATCGTCTCGGTGACGCGGCTGGCGCCATTGGCGATCGTGTTGACGGCCATGAACTGCGCCTGCATGTCGGTCGGGAAGCCCGGGTATTCGGTGGTGCGGAAGCTGACCGGGTTCGGGCGGGCCGACATCTCGGCGCGGATCCAGTCGGCGCCGAAGGTCATCGTCAGGCCCATGGCGCGCAGCTTGTCGAGCGCCGCGTCGAGGATATCGGTGCGCACGTTGCGCAGGGTGATGTCGCCGCCGGTGGCCGCCACGGCGCACAGGAAGGTACCCGTTTCGATGCGGTCGGCGATGACCGCGTGCGAGGCGCCGTGCAAGGCGTCCACGCCCTGGATCACCAGGCGGCTGGTGCCGATGCCGTCGATCTTCGCGCCCATGGCCACCAGCAGGTGGGCCAGGTCGGTCACTTCCGGCTCGCAGGCGGCGTTTTCCAGGATGGTCTCGCCTTCGGCCAGGGTCGCGGCCATCAGCAGGTTCTCGGTGCCGGTGACGGTGATCATGTCGGTGACGATGCGCGCGCCTTTCAGCTTGGCGCACTTGGCGTAGATGTAGCCGGCTTCGATGCGGATCTCGGCGCCCAGCGCCTCGAGGCCCTTGATGTGCTGGTCGACAGGACGCGAACCGATGGCGCAGCCGCCCGGCAGCGAGACCTTGGCTTCGCCGAAGCGCGCCAGCATGGGACCGAGCACGAGGATCGAGGCGCGCATGGTCTTCACCAGTTCGTACGGCGCTTCGAGGGTGTCGATGGCGCCGCCGTTGAGAACCACGCGGTCGCCGTCCTGCCGTATCTTCAAGCCCGTCTGGCCCAGCAGTTTGAGCATGGTGGCGACGTCGTGCAGGTGCGGCACGTTCGTCAGGTCCAGGTCGCCCGCGGTCAGCAGGCCGGCGCACAGGATGGGCAGGGCGGCGTTTTTCGCGCCGGAGATGGCGATGTCGCCGTTCAGGCGGTTGCCGCCGTTGATCAGGAGCTTGTCCATGTGCTTATCCTTGGAATTCTTCAGGTGTCAGGGTTTTCATCGACAGCGCGTGGATTTCCTCGCGCATGCGGTCGCCCAGCGCCGCGTAGACGATCTGATGGCGCTGGATCAGGCGCTTGCCGGCAAATGCGGGCGAGACGATCACGGCCTGGAAGTGCTGGCCATCGCCCTCCACTTCGAGGTGCGTGCATTCGAGGCCGGCCGACAGGTAGCCGTGGATCAGTTCTGGAGTGGTGGTCACGATAAGTCCTTGATATTGAATAATGTAGTGTGTGATGTGCCGCAATTAGTGGCGTAATCTGTAACCGCTTTTCAGCAGGCGGATCGACGCCAGCGCCAGGATCACGAGGAAGCCGGCGACGATGGAAAGACTGAGCCACGGGCTGACGTCGGAGGTGCCGAAGAAGCCGTAGCGGAAGCCGTCGATCATGTAGAAGAAGGGGTTCAGGTGCGACACCGTCTGCCAGAACGGCGGCAGCGAGTGGATCGAATAGAACACGCCCGACAGGAAGGTGGCCGGCATGATCAGGAAGTTCTGGAAGGCGGCCAGCTGGTCGAATTTCTCGGCCCAGATGCCGGCGATCAAGCCCATGGTGCCCAGCATGGCGGCGCCCAGGAAGGCGAAGACGACGATCCACAGCGGCGCGACAAACGACAGGTCGGCGAACCAGCAGGTGATGGCGAAAACGCCAAAGCCCACGGCCAGGCCGCGCGCGACGGAAGCGAGTACATACGCCGAGAAGATTTCCCAGTGCGACAGGGGCGTCAGCAGCACGAACACCAGGTTGCCCGTGATCTTGGACTGGATCAGCGAGGACGAGGAATTGGCGAAGGCGTTTTGCAGCACGCTCATCATCACCAGGCCGGGAATCAGGAAGGCCGTGTAGCTGACGCCGGGGCTCGGCTCCACGCGGCCGTCGAGCACATGGCCGAACACCAGCAGGTACAGCATCGACGTGAGCACGGGCGCGGCCACGGTTTGCGTCGCCACTTTCCAGAAGCGCAGCGTCTCTTTGTAGACGAGGGTGCGAAATCCTGTCGAAATCATACGGTACCTTTATCCATGATCTGCAAGAAGATATCTTCCAGGTCGGCTTGTTGCAATTGCATTTCGTCGATGTCGGCGCCCGCTTCGCGCAGGCGGGCGAGGATCTTCTCGACTTCGCTGTATTCGTTGACGCGCAGGCTGAACTTGTTCGGCGCCTGCTGCTCTTCCGGGTGCAGCACCAGGTGCTGCAGGTCGGCCGGCAGGGCGCCTTGCTTCAGGTGCACCTGCAGCTGCGAGCCGGCGATGCGGCGGATCAGCGCCGACATGGTGTCGAGCGCCACCACCTTGCCCGTCTTGAGCATGGCCACGCGCTGGCACATGGCCTGCGCTTCTTCCAGGTAGTGGGTGGTCAGCACGACGGTGTGGCCGCCTTCGCGGTTCAGGCGCGAAATGAACTTCCACAGGGTCTGGCGCAATTCCACGTCGACGCCGGCCGTCGGCTCATCGAGCACGATGACGGGCGGCTTGTGCACCAGCGCCTGAGCGACGAGCACGCGGCGCTTCATGCCGCCCGACAGCGCGCGCATGTTGGTGTCGGCCTTGCCGGTCAGGTCGAGGTTTTCCATGACCTCATCGATCCACTTGTCGTTGTTCGGCAGGCCGAAATAGCCGGACTGCAGGCGCAGCGTCTCGCGCACGGTGAAAAACGGATCGAACACGAGTTCCTGCGGCACCACGCCCAGGTTGCGGCGCGCGTTGCGGAAGTCCTTGACCACGTCGTGGCCGTGGATCTTGACGGTGCCCGCATCGGGCCGTATCAGGCCGGCGATGATGGAAATGAGGGTGGTCTTGCCGGCGCCGTTGGGACCGAGCAGGCCGAAGAACTCGCCCTCCTCGATCGCCAGCGACACGCCGCCCAGCGCCTTGAGCGATTTATAGCTCTTTTCTACATT
The DNA here is from genome assembly GCF_001865675.1 of Janthinobacterium sp. 1_2014MBL_MicDiv. Taxonomy (NCBI): domain Bacteria; kingdom Pseudomonadati; phylum Pseudomonadota; class Betaproteobacteria; order Burkholderiales; family Oxalobacteraceae; genus Janthinobacterium; species Janthinobacterium sp. 1_2014MBL_MicDiv. The sequence goes on along the minus strand of NZ_CP011319.1, from coordinate 6,314,826 downwards.
CGTTATTTGAATTGCGGTCATGTGCTTGTTTCAAGTGTAATGCGTCTGGTGTGATGCGCCAGTTGCCGGGGAAATCCAGGCCGGCAGGCCAGTGCAGGGCGCCACCTTCAGGCGAGGACGGCGCAACAGTCAATTATAGTTGGAAAATTCGTGGAACACTTGGAGTTCAATCCGGCGGCGCTGCTGGCCTGCCGGCTTGAAAGCTACTGCTGATGCGGGGAGTGGGACAGGATCAATGATGATGCAGGTCGGACGGGCTGCGTTCGGCGTGGCCGCCGGCGCTGCCGCAGTCCTCGGCCGTCAACGTGCTCGAAACGAGCGAGCAGACGCCATACAGCTTGGTGAGGTTTTTCAGGTTGTTCGGCAGGTTTTTCAGCTCCAGCACGCCGCCGGCATCCTGCGCCGCGCGCTGCCACGTCAGCATCACGGAGACGGCCGCCGAATCGACGGCCTTGACGTTACGCAGGTCAAACTTCGTCTGACCCGAGCGGATGGCGTCCAGACCCTGCTCCAATGCCGAAGTGGCATTGTGCACGGTCAGGGAAGTCAGGGACTGCAAGGTGTCGAGAGAGTCTGGCATGGCGTAGGGCTGCGCTGGTCTGGAGCTGGGTCTGGAGCTATATGATAGCCGATTATTTGGCTTTGGCAGCGGGACGGCTGGCCAGGGCCTTGTTTTTCGCGGCCAGGGTCTTGATCAGGCCATCGATGCCGCCCTTGCTGATTTCGCTGGCAAAGCTGCTTTTGTAGGTTTCCACCAGCCACGCACCGAGCACGTTGATGTCATAGATCTTCCAGCCGGCCGGGGTTTTCGCCACGCGGTAGTTCAGGGGCACGGGTTCGCCGCGCGCCATGTTCACCTGCGAGCGCACTTCCACGTCCGTATCGGCCGGATCGGCGCGCAGCGGCTTGAATTCGACGGTTTCGTTCTTGATCTGCGACAGGGCACCCGAATACGTGTAGATCAGCAACGTGCGGAATTCCGCAGCCAGCTGCTTTTGCTGGTCCGGCGTGGCGTCGCGCCAGTAGCGGCCGGCGGCCAGGGCCGTCATGCGCTGGAAATCCACGTACGGCAAGATCTTGCTTTCCACCAATTCGGTGACGCGCTTGATGTCGCCAGCCTGGATGCCCTTGTCGGCCTTGGCCGTGTCGATCACGTCCTGGCTGATGCGTTTTACCAACACATCGGGCGCTTCCACGGCAGGCGCGGCCTGGGCGGCGGTGGCAAAGGCGATGGTCGCCATCGCGAGCAATTGTTTCATCAATTTCATGGTTCTACCTTTCATGGTGTTGCTGTGCACCGGCTGGCGCTGATCGCAGCCGTGGTGTTCTTGTCCCGAGTTTACTCCTGAGGCTTGGCCTCGGCAGCAACGGTATTGCTACCAGATGTTACGAGTTCGACAGGCACGGCGTCGGCGGCAGCCGTGGCAGGCGCCGCTTCCACTGGGGCCGGCGGCGGTTTCGCATCGTACTCCGGCTCGTAATCGCTGGTGTCGTTTTTTGGCACTTTGCGGTCGCGGCGATCCGTATCGCCATCGAAAACCTTGCTTTCGCGCGCCTGCAGGAAGCCGTCGCGGATGAATTCATAACGGTCCAGCGCGGCCGCTTCCATCAGGTTGGTCGCGTCGAGCAGCGCGGCGCGCTTGTCGACCACGCGCGTCACCGTGCCGATATTGCGCACCGAGACAGGATCCTTGTAGCGCCACGGGTCGCCCGTGATATCGAGCGGCAGGGCCACCGTGTCGCGCACGGTCGATGGGCCCAGCAGCGGCAACATCACGTACGGACCAGGCTGGACGCCATACCAGCCCAGGGTCTGGCCAAAGTCTTCATTGTGCTTCGGAATGCCGGCCTGCGAAGCGATGTCGATCAGGCCGAAGATGCCGAAGGTCGAGTTCATGCTGACGCGCACGACGTCCTGCAAGCCCGCTTCACCCTTGCCTTGCAGCAAGTTGTTCACGGCGCTCCACACATCGGACAAGTTGCCGAAGAAGTTGCCGACACCGGTTTGCACGAACGATGGCGTGACGGTCTTGTAAGCCGTGGCGACCGGTTTCAGGGCCACCCGGTCGACGGTGTCGTTGAACTTGAACATGGCGCGGTTGTAACCCTCGAGCGGGTCGCGCGGGTTGGTGCCGGTGGCGCAGGCGCTCACGCTGGCGGCGATGGCCAGGGCCAGGCCGATACGCGCCAGGCTGCCTTGGGATTTCATGGTCGACTCGCTCATTTGCTGTCCTTTCCTTCCGCTGCCTTGCTGTAGATGAACTGATTGATCAGGTCTTCCAGCACTGTGGCCGATTGAGTACGGGCGATCTTGTCGCCCTCTGCCAGGTTAGCCAGATCGCCGCCTGCTTCCAGGCCGATATATTGCTCACCCAGCAAACCGGCCGTCAGAATCTTGGCCGAGCTATCTTTCGGAAATTTGTAACCATCTTCGATGTCGAGTTTCACCAGCGCCTGGTACGTCTTGTCGTCAAACGTGATGGCCGACACGCGCCCCACCACCACGCCGGCGCCCTTGACGGGCGCTTGCGGCTTGAGACCGCCAATATTGTCGAACTTGGCGTTAATGGTATACGTCTTGCTGAAGGACAGCGAGCTCATATTGCCAGCCTTGAGGGCCAAAAACATCAATGCCGCCACACCCAGCAAGACGAACAAGCCGACCCAGACATCCAAAGATTTACGTTGCATAAACAATCCTAAATAATTTTTACTTGCCGCCACCTGTGCGGAATACCACCCAGGCCGCTATTTGCCGCTGATGCGCAATTATTTGCTAAACATCAACGCCGTCATCATGAAATCGAGCCACCACACCATCAGCGACGAAATCACCACCGTGCGCGTGGTGGCGCCGGACACGTCTTCCGGCGTCGGCTGCGCCTGGTAACCCTGGAACAGGGCGATGAACGTCACCGCGATGCCGAAGACCAGGCTCTTGATGGTGCCATTCCCCACTTCTTTCCAGACATCCACGCCGCCCTGCATCTGCGACCAGAACGAGCCTTCATCGACGCCGATCAGCACCACGCCGACCAGGTAGCTGCCGATGATGCCGACGGCCGTGAAGATGGCGCCCAGGATCGGCATGGCGATCACGCCGGCCCAGAAACGGGGGGCCAGCACGCGCTGGATCGGGTTCACGGCCATCATTTCCATGGCCGACAGCTGCTCGCCCGCCTTCATCAGGCCGATTTCCGCCGTCAGCGAGGTGCCGGCGCGGCCCGCGAACAGCAGCGCCGTGACGACCGGACCCAGTTCGCGCGTCAGCGACAGCGCCACCAGCAAGCCCAGCGACTGCTCGGCGCCGTAGGTGGTCAAGGTGTAATACCCTTGCAAGCCCAGCACCATGCCGACAAACAGGCCGGAAACGGCGGTAATCACCAGCGAGCGGTTACCGATAAAAAACAGTTGCTCAATCACCAGACGCGGACGGCGCCACAGGCCGCCCGACGAGGCGATGATGATGAAAAACGACCGCACGGCAAAGCCGAGGTCTTGTACCGAACGACGCAACCAGGCTCCGATCGCCGCCAGGAAACGCGCGATCATCGGCCGCCCCCCGCCTGCAGACCCAGGTCGTCGGCCAGCGACTTGCCCGGATAGTGGAACGGTACGGGGCCATCGGCCTCGGCATTGACGAACTGCTTCACGTACGGATGCGTCGACACGGCCATTTCAGCCGGCGTGCCGTGCGCCACAATCTTGCCCGATGACAGAAAATAGACATAATCAGCGATGGCGAAACACTCCTTCACATCGTGCGATACCAGGATAGACGTGGAGCCCAGCGCATCGTTCAGATTGCGGATCAAATTGGCCGTGACGCCCATGGAAATCGGGTCCAGGCCGGCGAACGGCTCGTCATACATGATCAATTCAGGGTCGAGCGCGATGGCGCGCGCCAGGGCGACGCGGCGGCCCATGCCGCCCGAAATCTCGGCCGGCTTCAATTGCGCCGCATTGCGCAAGCCGACGGCGTGCAGCTTCATCAGCACCAGGGTGCGGATCAGCTCTTCATTCAAGTCCGTATGCTCGCGCAGCGGGAAGGCCACGTTCTCGAACGCCGTCAGGTCTGTAAACAGGGCGCCGTGCTGGAACAGCATGCCCATCTTGCGGCGCAGCTGGTATAACTGGTCGGTCGCCAGCGTATGCACGATCTGGCCATCGACATTGACAGAGCCGGAACTGGGGCGCAGCTGGCCGCCGATCAGGCGCAGTACGGTCGTCTTGCCACTGCCGGAGCCACCCATGACGGCCACAACTTTTCCACGTGGGAAATCCATTTGAAGGCCCGATAAAATCGAACGTTCTCCATAGGCAAAGTGTAAATCACGGATTTCAACAAGATTTGGCACGACGAAGCTCACTATTTTAATGGCGTATTGTAGTGCAGAAACGCCAATCTCTGCTGAGACACCCCCTTGTGCTGCCCTGCAGAGGGGGAGAATACAACACTAATGAATCGAAAGTCAGATATTTTATTGTAAAAAACGCGCGCCTGCACGCCTGCGTCTTCCCCGTCCGGCGCCATGGCTAAAATAACAAGGGCCACGACGCATCGCGCGCCGTGGCCCCTGGCTTGATCCAGCTCAAATCGTCAGCGTGGCAGCAGGGAAGCCCCCATGAGGAACTGGTCGACGGCGCGCGCGCACTGGCGTCCTTCGCGGATGGCCCACACCACCAGCGACTGGCCGCGGCGCATGTCGCCGGCCGCGAACACCTTCGGCACCGACGTCTGGTAACTGCCGTCGCCTTCCGTGCTCGCTTTCACATTGCCGCGCGCATCCGTGTCGACGCCGAACGCTTCCAGCACTTGTTGCACTGGCGAAACAAAGCCCATGGCCAGGAAGACCAGGTCGGCCTTCATCTCGAATTCCGAGTTCGGCACTTCGCTCATCTTGCCGTCTTTCCATTCCACGCGGCAGGCGATCAGCTTTTCCACCTTGCCGCCCTTGCCTTCGAAACGCTTGGTGGCCACGGCCCAGTCGCGCTCGCAGCCTTCCTCGTGCGAGGACGAGGTGCGCAGCTTGGTCGGCCAGTAGGGCCAGACGAGCGGCTTGTTTTCCTGTTCCGGCGGCTGCGGCATCAGTTCGAACTGGGCCACCGAGGCGGCGCCATGGCGGTTCGAGGTGCCGACGCAGTCGGAACCCGTGTCGCCGCCGCCGATCACCACCACGTGCTTGCCCGTGGCCTTGATCTGGTCCTTGAGCTTGTCGCCCGCGTTGACCTTGTTTTGCAGCGGCAGGAAATCCATGGCGAAATGCACACCTTTCAATTCGCGGCCCGGCACGGGCAAGTCGCGCGGCTGCTCGGCGCCGCCGGCCATGATGACGGCGTCGAATTCTTTTTCCAGGTCTTCCGGGAAAATGGTTTCCTTGGCCCAGTTGTTCACGTGGGCAGGGAAATCCTTGCCGACGAGCACGCTGGTGCGGAACACGACGCCTTCGGCTTCCATCTGTTTCACGCGCAGGTCGATGTGCGACTTTTCCATCTTGAAGTCGGGGATGCCGTAACGCAACAAACCACCGACCCGGTCGCTCTTTTCAAATACGGTGACGGCGTGGCCGGCGCGCGCCAGCTGCTGCGCCGCCGCCAGGCCGGCGGGGCCGGAACCGACGATGGCCACTTTCTTGCCGGTACTAAACCCTGCCGGTTGCGGCGTGACCCAGCCGTGCTCCCAGCCCATGTCGATGATCTTGTGCTCGATGGACTTGATGCCGACCGGATCTTCATGGATGCCCAGGGTGCAGGCCGATTCGCACGGCGCCGGGCAGATGCGGCCCGTAAATTCCGGGAAGTTATTCGTCGAATGCAGGATGTCGAGCGCTTCGCGGTAGGCGCCGCGGTACACCAGGTCATTCCAGTCAGGAATGATGTTATTCACGGGGCAACCCGTGGTGCAGAAGGGAATGCCGCAATCCATGCAGCGCGCGCCCTGCACGGTCGCCTGCGCGTCCGACAGGTGCAAGACGAATTCCTTGTAGTTCTTCAGACGCGCGGCAGGCTCCAGATAGTGCTCGTCCTGGCGCTTGAATTCCATGAAGCCGGTAATTTTACCCACGATGTTTCCTTTGTATTTGGCTGGCGGGGAGCGGCCGGGCCGCTCCCTGGTCATTAATCTCAGCGATGAGTTGGCTGGCTCAGGCGGCGACGGCTTCCACTTCCATGGCGGCATCGGCGGCCATTTCAATCAGCGCGCGCTTGTATTCGTTCGGGAAGACCTTCACAAACTTGCCACGCGCGCTGGCCCAGTCGTCGAGCAGGACGCGGGCGCGGGTGCTGCCCGTGTGCTTGAAGTGACGCTCGATCAGGCGCTTGAGGATCACTTCATCGGCTTCCGGCACACCGTCGCGGTGCTGCGTGTGCCAGGCGTCGCGGTCGACATGCTGCTCCGCCGCGGAGACGACCTTGTCCAGGCTGACCATGGCCGTGTTGCACTTGCTGGCAAAGTCGCCGGCCGGGTCATACACATAGGCGATGCCGCCTGACATGCCGGCCGCGAAGTTGCGTCCCGTGTTGCCCAGGACCACCACCGTGCCGCCCGTCATGTATTCGCAGCCATGGTCGCCCAGGCCCTCGACCACCGTGGTGGCGCCCGAGTTGCGCACGGCAAAGCGTTCGCCGGCCACGCCGTTGAAGAAGGCTTCGCCGGCGATGGCGCCGTACAGCACCGTGTTGCCGATGATGATGTTGTCCACGGCCCAGCCACGGAATTCCGTATTCGGCCGCACGATGATGCGTCCGCCGGACAAGCCCTTGCCCACGTAATCGTTGCCCTCGCCCACCAGGTCGATCGTGATGCCGTGCGCCAGGAAGGCGCAGGCCGACTGGCCCGCCGTGCCTTGCAGCTGGATGTGGATGGTGTCGTCCGGCAAGCCGGCGTGGCCGTATTTCTTCGCCACTTCGCCGGACAGCATGGTGCCCACCGTGCGGTTCAGGTTGCGCACGGGCGAGATGAAGGAGACGCGCTCGCCCTTTTCCAGCGCCGCGCGCGCCTGTGCGATCAGCTTGTGGTCCAGCGCCTTTTCCAGCGCATGGTCCTGGAATTCCACGTGGCGACAGGCCTGGCCATCCGGGGTTTCCGGCTTGTAGAAGATGGCCGAGAAATCCAGGCCCTGCGCCTTCCAGTGCGAAATCGCCTTCGACTTGTCCAGCAGGTCGACGCGGCCGATCAGTTCGTCATAGGTGCGGATGCCCAGCTGCGCCATCAGCTGGCGGGCTTCCTCGGCAACGAAGAAGAAGTAATTGACGACATACTCGGGCTTGCCCGAGAACTTGGCGCGCAGCACGGGATCTTGCGTGGCCACGCCCACGGGGCAGGTATTCAGATGGCATTTGCGCATCATGATGCAGCCTTCCACCACCAGCGGCGCCGTGGCGAAACCGATCTCGTCGGCGCCCAGCAGGGCGGCGATGACCACGTCGCGGCCCGTCTTCATCTGGCCGTCGGCCTGCACGCGGATACGGCTGCGCAAACCGTTCAAGACCAATGTTTGCTGGGTCTCTGCGAGACCCAGTTCCCACGGCGTGCCCGCGTGTTTCACGGACGACAGAGGCGAAGCGCCCGTGCCGCCGTCGTGGCCGGCGACGACCACGTGGTCGGCCTTGGCCTTGGTGACGCCGGCGGCCACCGTGCCGATGCCCACTTCCGACACCAGTTTCACGGAGATCGAGGCGCGCGGGTTGGCATTCTTCAAGTCATGGATCAGCTGCGCCAGGTCTTCGATGGAATAGATGTCGTGGTGCGGCGGCGGCGAAATCAAGCCCACGCCCGGCACGGAAAAGCGCAGGCTGGCGATGTATTCCGACACCTTATGGCCAGGCAATTGACCGCCTTCGCCCGGCTTCGCGCCCTGCGCCATCTTGATCTGGATCTGGTCGGCCGAATTCAGGTAGGCGGCCGTGACGCCGAAACGCCCCGACGCCACCTGCTTGATGCGCGAACGCATGGAATCGCCTTCCTGCAGCGGAATATCGACGACGATCTGCTCGGCGCCGACGACGGACGCCATGGTGTCGCCCTGGCGGATCGGGATGCCCTTCAATTCCTGCGTGTAGCGGTTCGGATCTTCGCCGCCCTCGCCCGTGTTCGACTTGCCGCCGATGCGGTTCATGGCGACGGCCAGGGTCGCGTGCGCTTCCGTGCTGATGGAGCCCAGCGACATGGCGCCCGTGGCGAAGCGCTTGACGATTTCCTTGGCCGGTTCCACTTCGTCGAGCGGGATGGCCTTGGTCGGGTCGAGCTTGAATTCGAACAGGCCGCGCAGGGTCAGGTGGCGACGGCTCTGGTCGTTGATGATTTGCGCGTACTCCTTGTAGCTGGAGAAATTGTTGCTGCGCGTGGAATGCTGCAGCTTCGCAATCGCGTCCGGCGTCCACATATGGTCTTCGCCGCGCACGCGGAACGCGTATTCGCCGCCCGCGTCGAGCTTGTCAAACAGCACGGGATCGTTGCCGAAGGCCAGCGCATGCAGGCGCAGCGCTTCTTCCGCCACTTCAAACACGCCGATGCCTTCCACGTTCGAGGCCGTGCCCTTGAAATACTTGTCGACCAGCGACTTGTTCAGGCCGATGGCTTCGAAAATCTGCGCGCCGCAATACGACATATACGTGGAAATGCCCATCTTCGACATGACTTTCATCAAGCCTTTGCCCACTGCCTTGGTGTAGTTGTAGATGGCCTTGTCGCCCGACAGGTCGCCCGGCAAGCCGTGCGCCAGTTCGACCAGGGTTTCCATCGCCAGATACGGGTGGACGGCTTCCGCGCCATAGCCTGCCAGCAGGGCAAAGTGGTGGGTTTCGCGGGCCGAGCCCGTTTCCACGACGAGGCCGGTGGAAGCGCGCAAGCCCTTGCTCACCAGGTGCTGGTGCACGGTCGAGGTGGCCAGCAGCGCGGGGATCGCCACCTGGTCGGCGCTAATGGCGCGGTCCGAGACGATCAGGATGTTGTGGCCCGACTTGACGGCGTCGACGGCTTCCGCGCACAGCGAGGCCAGGCACGCTTCCACGCCTTCCTTGCCCCAGGCCAGCGGGTAGCAGATGTCGAGCTCGTACGACTTGAACTTGCCGCCCGTGTGGGCGCTGATGTTGCGCAAACGCGCCATGTCGTCAAAGCCCAGCACGGGCTGCGCCACTTCCAGGCGCATCGGCGGATTGACGTTATTCGTATCTAACAGATTCGGTTTCGGGCCGATGAAGGACACCAGCGACATCACCATTGCTTCGCGGATCGGGTCGATCGGCGGGTTCGTCACTTGCGCGAACAGCTGCTTGAAGTAGTTATACAGCGGCTTGAGTTTGTTCGACATGACGGCCAGCGGCGAGTCATTGCCCATCGAGCCCGTCGCCTCTTCGCCGGCCAGCGCCATCGGCGCCATGAGGAATTTCAAGTCTTCCTGCGTGTAGCCGAACGCCTGCTGGCGGTCCAGCAGCGATGGCTGGACTTTTTCGCCCTGGGCGCGGTCGTGCTTGACTTGGCCTTCGGCCATCTTGATCTCGTCGAGCTTGATGCGCACCGAGTTGATCCACGCCTTGTAGGGCTTGGCGTTGGCGTAGGTGTTCTTCAATTCCTGGTCGTCGATGATGCGGCCCGCTTCCAGGTCGATCAGGAACATCTTGCCAGGCTGCAAGCGCCATTTCTGGATGATCTTCGATTCAGGAATCGGCAGCACGCCCGATTCCGACGCCATCACCACCAGGTCGTCGTCGGTGACGATGTAGCGGGCCGGACGCAAGCCATTGCGGTCCAGCGTGCCGCCGATGTGGCGGCCATCCGTAAACGCCATGGCGGCCGGGCCGTCCCACGGTTCCATCATGGCCGCGTGGTATTCATAGAAGGCGCGGCGGTTGTCGTCCATCGTCGTGTGGTTTTCCCACGCTTCCGGAATCATCATCATCATCGCCTGCGCGATCGGATAGCCGGCCATCAACAGCAGCTCCAGCGCATTGTCGAAGCACGCCGTGTCGGACTGGCCTTCATAAATCAGCGGGAAGAGTTTCTGCAAATCGTCGCCCAGCACGGCCGACTTCATCACGCCTTCGCGCGCGCGCATCCAGTTGAAGTTGCCTTTCACCGTGTTGATCTCGCCATTGTGCGCGATCAGGCGATACGGGTGGGCCAGCGGCCATTCGGGGAAGGTATTCGTCGAGAAACGCTGGTGCACCAGGGCCAGGGCCGAGATGCAGCGCGCATCCTGCAAGTCCTTGTAGTACACGCCCACCTGGTCGGCCAGCAGCAGGCCTTTGTACACAATCGTGCGCGCCGACATCGACGGCACGAAGAATTCCTTGCCGTGCAGCAGCTTCAAGGCCTGGATGGCGTGGCCCGAGGATTTGCGGATCACATACAGTTTGCGCTCGAGCGCATCGGTGACCATGATGTCCGGGCCGCGGCCGATGAAGATCTGGCGGATCACCGGTTCCTTGGCGCGCACGGTGGGCGACATCGGCATGTCGGTATCGATGGGCACGTTGCGCCAGCCCAGCACGACCTGGCCTTCGATGCGCACGGCGCGTTCGATTTCCTGTTCGCAAGCGATGCGCGACGCGTGTTCCTTCGGCAGGAAGACCATGCCCACGCCGTATTCGCCAGGCGGCGGCAATTCCACGCCCTGCTTGGCCATCTCTTCGCGGTAGTACTGGTCGGGAATCTGGATCAGGATGCCGGCGCCATCGCCCATCAGCGCATCGGCGCCCACGGCGCCCCGGTGATCGAGGTTTTTCAGTATCAGCAAGCCCTGTTCGACGATCGAATGGGTCTTGTTGCCCTTGATGTGGGCGACGAAACCGACGCCGCAGGCATCGTGTTCATTGGCTGGGTCGTACAGGCCTTGCGCTTTCATGGGCTTCTCCGCTGCGTATGGATATCGAAAAACTAGAGTAGTGCAACGCAACAAAAAACTCAACCAGAAAAATTAGGGTCGGAGTCGAATTAAATTCGTTTCCGTCGCCCATAAAATTTAATAGGGACATAGTCAATCGAATCTCAATAAAACATCAGGAAGCCCTCATTTTTTGAGTGAAATGCGAATGCGTGTCAGTTGACGTCCGGCTCAGCCGCGACTTTGCGCGGGCGGCCCCGCTTGGCGGGCAGCACCTGGCGCTTCATTTTCAGCTCCAGCGCCTGCTTGAAGGCGTCGCTGCCCAGCGGCCAGCCCTTCAGCACGGCCTGCTCCACCACCTTGACCTGGCTGCCGCCCAGTCCCTGCTCGAACAGGCGCAGGTAGGCCGCCTCGCGGTCGAACGGCGTGTTGCCCAGTGCCCAATACAGCGCGTGATCGGTGATGACGGGATCGGGACGCACGCCCGCATGGTGGGCATGGCTGGACCAGGCGTACTCGAGGGCCTGCCCCGCCAGCCCCGTCTGCACGGGCACGCATTCCAGGTAACGGCAGCAAGTCAGGAGGAAATTGTCGGGATCAATGACGGCAGTTTTGTAGCGTCCCTGCCACAAGCCCCCTTCGCGGCCGTATTTCTGGTTGAAATACGGCACGTAATAGCGCCCCAACCACTGCATCAGCTGCCCCAGGCCCGTGGCATCGCCGGGCGTGGCCAGCAAATGTAGTTGATCAGGCAACAAAACATAGGCGTGGATGGCTACCTTGAACATTTTCGCGCCCGTTTTCAGCCAGGACAGGAACTGCGCGTAGTCGGCCGCATCCTGGAACACGGGCTGGCGGTTGCTGCCGCGCTGAATGATGTAATGGGGCAGTGCGGGAATGATAAGGCGGGGCAATCGGGCCATGGCAAAGTCGTAAAAGAAAGGCTAAGGCCTTGATTTTACACACTTCCAGTCGTCGGACGCGACTCTGACCCTATTTTATTTCAGGCATGGAAAAAACGATTGACTCTGTCCCTTTTATGATGCCAGCCGCTTGCGGCCGGCCGCAGGCAATGCATCAGGACAGGTTAAAGCTGGCCGACAGGCTGTAGCCTTCGCCGTAAGCGCTGCGCAGCGGCAAGTCCTGGCCCAGGCCCGTCTTGGCTTTCTTGCGCAGGCGATACACGAGCATGTCGACACGGCGGCCCGCATCGGGATCTTCGCCGCCCATGCCGGCCACGATGACATCGCGCGGCACGGGTCGCGTGTTGATGGTGAGCAGGTGCAGGAAGTTGAATTCTTTTTCCGTCAGGGCGATAACCGAACCCATCAGTTCAAGTTGGCGAGCGCTTACTTTCAAGGTCCACTTGCCCGGCTCGGGCAGCGGATCTTGCGGACCGACGCGGCGGTCGAGCGCCTCGATGTGCGCGGCCAGTTCGGGGAACTTGATCGGCTTGGTCAGGTAATGGTCGGCGCCCAGGCGCAGGCCCAGGATGCGGCTGTCGAAGGCGACGCGGCCCGTCAGCACCAGCACGCCGATTTGCGGATACAGCTGGCGCATGCGGGGGATGACATTGAAGCCGTCTTCATCGGGCAAGCCCAGATCCAGCACCACCACGCCGACATTTCCATGGCTCAACGCCGTCCACATGCCGCCAGCCGAGCTGGTGATATGGACTTCGTGTTCGAGCTCAACGAGGAATTCCGCCATGTCTTCGGCGTAGTCCAGATTGTCTTCGACGATCAGTATTTTCGTCATTGCTACGCCATTCTTTGTTAGTAAGCAAACCGTGGGCAAACCATGCCATTCACTTCTGCACCATGATGGACGGACGAATAGGTTTACGTCAAGGAATTATCACGGTTGCCTTCAGCGGAAGCAAGGCTTTTCCTTGTCTGGACAGGAACGGGCAGCCAAATCCGGAAAACCGCGCCGCCTGCGGGCAGATTATGCCCGTGCAAAGTCCCGCCATGCACTTCCACCACGGCGCGCGCCATGTACAGGCCCAGGCCCGCGCCCGGGTGGCCGGCGGCATGGATGCCGCGGAAACCTTTATCAAAAAGATGCGCCAGTTCCGCCTCGGGCAAGCCCGGTCCCGCATCGCGCACGCACAGTTCCACGCCACCTTCGGGCGCCCGCCTGCCCGCCAGGGTGATGGCGCTGCCAGGCGGACTGAACTTGACGGCGTTTTCCAGCAGGATCTTCAGGCACAGGGCCATGCCGGGCACGTCGCAGCGCAATGTGGCCGGCAAGTCCTCGTCCAGTTGCAGCTGCACCGTATGGCTGGCGGGCACGCCGGCGGCCGCCTGCTGCAGCAGGGCCAGCGGCGCGATGCCGGCCGCGGCCCGCTCGCGGCCGATGGCCGCCATGCGTTCGGGCGACAGATAGTCGTCGATCATGGCCAACAAGCGGTCGACGGCCGTTTGAATCTTCACATAGCGCTTGCGCGTGGCCTCGTCGGCGTCCGTCGAAGTGGACACGAGGCGCTGGACGGCGCCGTCGATGGTGGCCAGCGGCGTGCGGAATTCATGCGACAGCATCGAGGCGAAACGCTTGTGTTCCTTTTCGCGCTCTGCTGCCTGCGCCTGCGCTGCACTCACGTCGCGCACGCTGCCCACCACGCTCACGCCGCGGCCGGCGGCGGCCGGCACGATGGTGGAATGGATTTCCAGCGCCAGCGGATGGCCGTCCGCGTGCGGCAGTTCCACTTCGCGCAGCAAGGTCGCGCGGCTGGCGTCGCCGTCGCGCCAGCGCTGCAAACGGGCCGGCACGTCCGCCGCCAGGCGCGCCGCGTGGCTTTGCAGGGCAGGCAAGTCGTAACCGCTCAGGCGCTGCGCGGTGGGGCTGATGTAGAGTAATTCCAGGGTCGTGGCGTCGAGCAGGAAGGCCGCATCGCGGCCGTGTTCGGCCAGCAGGCGGAACGTCGCTTCCCCCGCGCGTGCGCGCAGCAGGGCGCGGCGCAACTGGATGAAACGCAGCGCCATCAGGATGACGCCGGCCAGCAGCAATACAAGGAAAGGCAGGAAGGGCAGCATGCTTTATACCTGGCAAGAAATAATCGCCCAGTATAGAGCCAGCAGGGAAGCAGCCGCCCCTTTAATCTTCCAGCGGGGCAAAAATCTGCTGCAAGTCTTCCTGCGTGAGGGCCATCTTCTGCGCTTCGCCTTCGGCCAGGATCGATTGCGCCAGCTCCGATTTCTTTTGCTGCAGCAGCTGGATTTTTTCTTCCAGCGTGCCCTTGGCGATCAGCTTGTAGACAAACACGGGCTTGTCCTGGCCGATGCGCCAGGCGCGGTCCGTGGCCTGGTTTTCCGCCGCCGGATTCCACCACGGATCGTAGTGGATGACCGTGTCGGCCGCCGTCAGGTTCAGGCCCACGCCGCCCGCCTTCAGGCTGATCAGGAAGATCGGCACGGCGCCCTGCTGGAAGGCCGCCACTTGCGCGCCGCGGTCCTTGGTTTCGCCCGTCAGCAAGGCGTAGGGAATGTCGCGCGATTCCAGTTCTTCCTCGATCAATTCCAGCATGCTGGTAAATTGCGAGAAGACGAGGATCTTGCGCCCTTCGTCGAGCAAGTCTTCCACCATCTGCATCAGGTCGAGCAGCTTGGCCGAGCCGGCCGACTGCTTCTTCGCCGGCAAGGATTTCACCAGGCGCGGGTCGCAACAGACCTGGCGCAATTTCAGCAGCGCTTCGAGGATGACGATCTGGCTGCGCGCCACGCCCTTCTTGTCGATTTCTTCGCGTACTTTTTGATCCATCGCAAGACGCACGGTTTCATACAGGTCGCGCTGTGGCCCCGTCAATTCCACCTTGCGCACCATTTCCGTCTTCGGCGGCAGTTCCTTGGCCACATTGTCTTTCGTGCGGCGCAGCAGGAAGGGCTTGATGCGGCGGTTCAGCAGCATGCGCCGCAGCGGGTCGTCCTGGCGCTCGATCGGGTGGCGGAACTGGGTGTTGAAGGTCTTTTCGTCGCCCAGCAAGCCCGGCAGCAGGAAATGGAAT